>DASSXC010000301.1:0-2985 GCA_035704205.1 Solirubrobacterales bacterium
TGGAGATCAACGGCAATCCCAACCGCCGCGACCTCTCCGAGCACCACGCCCGCGTGGCCCGCGAGGCCGGCGCGACGATCGTCCTCAACACCGACGCCCACGGGGTCGACACGCTCGACAACATGGCCTACGCCGTAGCAACCGCTCGCCGCGCCTGGCTCGCCGCGAGGGACATCGCCAACACGCGAGGCTGGAGCGAGTTCAAGAAGCTGCTCAACTAAAGAAGTGTGCCGTCTGTTAGACATTTCACTTCTAACATAACGGTCTTCCCGTTTGCTTCCATCTTCAGCTCGTGTTCAACCGATCGCTGCGCAGGCCCGGCGTCCGCACCAGCTCGATCGGGCGGAGCGCTGAGTTCGGGACCACGTAGAACTTGACGCCGTCGCGATGCTCGATGCCGAGCACGGCGGCCTCGCGGGTGCGCATGGTCAGGGCGACGAGGAGGGCGTAGCCGGCGCCGATCGCGGCTACGCCCGGGTAGAGCACGCCGAGCACGCCGGCGATCAGGGCGGTGAGGCCGATCGGCCAGAGGCGACCGGCGGCGACCCTCCCCGGCGAGTCCTCCGGCAAGGCGGTGGCCGTGCGGGCGCGGGCGAGGGCGTCGCGGACGCCGTCGGCGGCGCCCGCCGGCCGCCCCAGGTAGAGGCCGAGGACGAGCGCGATCAGCCACCAGGCTCCCGCCACCAGCACGGTGAGCGTGTCGTCGTCGCGGCCGGCGGCGATCGCCGTGATCGCCCCCAGCGCGGTCGCCTCGGCGGCGGTGAGGAAGACGGTGATCCGCAGCAGGTCGGTGTAGGGCATGGCGGGTCTACTCTGCCAGCGCCTGCAGAAGCGACAGCCAGCCCGCGGGTCCATCCACCATCAGGTCCGCCTCTTCGGCCAGCTCGGACGGACCCTCGTCGGAGGCGACCCCGATGCAGACCACCGCCTCCAGCTCACCGGCCTCCTGCAGCTCTCGCAGTCGCCGGAAGGCGTCGAGGTCGGTGCGGTCGTCACCGGCGTAGACCGCCGCCGTCACTCCGTCTGTGGCGAGCAGCGCTGCCACGGCGGCGTCCTTTCCACCTCCACCCGCCGGGCGCAGCTCGAGAACCTTGCGTCCCCAGCGCAGCTCCAGCCCGGCCCGCCCCGCGCCGGCCGCGATCTCGTGAGCCCGCGCCTCCGCGCCACGCTCGTCCTCGGCACCACGCCAGTGCAGCGCCTGGATCGGTCCCTTGTCCTCCAGCCGCAGCCCGGCTTCGGCGAGCGCCTCGCTCCCCAGCTCGGCGACAAACGCGGCAGCGTCCCGCTCGCGCCCTTGCAGCGACGGGTCGGGTCGGGGCGCCTCGTCGCCCGGCAGCAGCAGTTCGAGCCCGTGGTTACCGGCGTAGGCAAGATCGTCGACCCCGACCAAGCGCCGTGCCTCCTTGGCCTGCCGACCGGAGACGCAACCGACCAGGCCGTAGCGCGCGCCGAGGTGTGCGAGAACGTCGCTCGCCTGTTTCGGCACCGCGGCTTCCTCGGGCCGCGGGACGATCGGGGCAAGGGTTCCGTCGACGTCGGTGAGGATCGCCGCGTGGACGGGATCCGCCCGCAAACGGGCAAGCGGCCCGAGCCCCGCCCCAGGCTCCCCTCTGCCGGATTCGGGAGACACGATGCTTAGTATCGCGCGATGCCTTCCGAGCGCACGCTGAAGCTCGCCGCGATCGGCACCCTGGCGGGCATCTTCAGCGGCCTCTTCGGCGTCGGCGGCGGCACCGTGATCGTGCCCCTTTTGATCTTCTGGTTCGGTTACGGGGAGCGCCTCGCCACCGGCACCAGCCTCGGCGCGATCGTCCTGATCGGCTTGCTCGGCGCCATCGCCCAGGGCGGGATCTACGGCAACGTCCACGTCGGCACCGGCCTGCTGCTCTCGATCCCCGCGATCCTCGGGGTCGTGATGGGCACCGCGATCCAGCAGCGGATCCCGCAGCGCGCCGTCTCACTCCTCTTTGCGGCCCTGCTGGTCGGAATCGCGATCGAGTTGATCGTCAAGTGAGGACCGTGGACCGTGGATGAGTTGATCGCAGCCCTCATCGCCGTGGCCGGCGGCCTCGCCGGAGGTCTCGTCGGCGTCGGCGGCGGGGTTCTCTTCGTTCCCGCCCTGACGATCTTCCTCGGCCTCTCCCAGGTCGAGGGCGAGTCGACCTCGCTGCTGATGATCGTGATCGTCGCCCTCGTCGGCGCCTATCGCCAGAACACCTACGGCAACCTCGAGCTCCGCGACGCGATCGTGATCGGGGTTCTCTCGCCGCTCGGGGTCCTGATCGGCGTCGTCGTCGCCAACGAGGTCTCCCAGCGCACGCTCGAGCTCGCCTTTGCGGCCCTCGCTCTCTACATCGCCTTTGGATTGGTGCGGCGAGCGCTACGCTCAGAGGGTGGACTCCCTTAAGTGGCACGCCGACGTGCCCAAGCTCCGCTCTCCCGTCCTCGTCTGCGCCTTCCGCGGCTGGAACGATGCTTCGGGCGCTGCCTCGGCCGCTCTGGGCGCCGTCGCCGACTCCTTTGACGCCGAGCCGATCGCCGAGCTCGACCCGGAGGAGTACTTCGATTTCCAGGCGACTCGGCCGACGATCGTCCTCTCCGAGGGACAGACGCGCCGCATCGACTGGCCCCAGAACGACCTGATCGCGATTCGCATCCCGGGTGCCGACCGCGACCTGGTCCTCTTCGACGGCACCGAGCCGAACCTGCGCTGGCGCACCTTCTCGGAGACGCTGGCCACCGCGGCCGACACCCTCGGCGTCGACATGGTGATCACGCTCGGGGCGCTTGTGGCGGAGGTCTCCCACACGCTGCCGGTGCCGATCACCGGCCTCGCTTCTGACGAGAAGCTGGTCGAGGAGCTCGACCTGCAGCGCTCCAGCTACGAGGGCCCGACCGGAATCGTCGGCGTCGTCCACGATTCCTGCCGGCAGGCCGGCATGACCTCGGCTTCGCTCTGGGCGGCGGTGCCGCACTACGTCGCCG
>DASSXC010000302.1:0-11848 GCA_035704205.1 Solirubrobacterales bacterium
GGGATCTTGACTGCCCCCGGTTCACCGAAGCCGAAAGTGAGGTCGAAGAAGCCAAGTGCCGCGGTAGCAGGACAACTGGTGTCGTTGCCCGTCGCGAACTCAGCTGCAGTGCAGCGCGGAACAGCCGTCGGATTGGCCAGCAAGCCGGGTGGCAACTGACTGAGGATATCGCGTGCTTCCTCGTCGGGAACTTCGATCTCGGGAGTTTCAACCCCTGGCTTTTTAACCGTGTTGACAGCGAGGCTGGTGGTGAAAGCGAAAGGGTGCGAACCCGCCTGCATGGCGACTTCGCCGCTGGCATCGGTGAAGGTGACATCGAGATCGTGCAAGCCATAGGCGGCCCACGCAGGGCTCGCGGCGACTGCCACAGCCAGGATCGAAGAGCAAAGCACATTTATTATCACTCTCCGTCTCATCGTGCATTTCTCCTGTCCGCGCGGTGTCCTTGTCGCTTCCGACGGCGTGGAGAACAATGGGCCTTACCATTGTGCCGGACCTTCCGCTTGCCCCTAGGACAGCCTTTGCCCTTCCTGCCAGGCTTGGAGTTGCCCGGGCCTGAATAGGAGAAGGAGGGGGTGTCCGGGAGAATGGGAGGGGGAGGGGGGCTTTGGCACGCCTCTCCTTCGCATTCGGGCTCGGGGTGGGCTGGCGGCGGGAAGCCCCCGCCAATCCGGGCGTCGTAGATATCGACCAAGCCGGGGTCCCGAGACAATAGGCTCTCGCCGGTTCTAATAAAGACATCGGAGCCATCGAGATCGGCGTCGACGAAGGTGGCGTTGACTAAGTCCTGGCCGCTTGAGATGAGGCTGAGGCAGCCGCCAGCGCTTGAGACATAGATTTCAGCGCCCTTGCTTTTTTCGCAGTCTTCTTGACTAGAGCCCCTCTCCCACTCATAGACATCCTGGCGATTGTTGGTGTCCCGGTACACGAGAGAGTCGACGCTGTTGAAGAAAAGGCGAGAGCCGTCCTTCGAGAGCGGCCTGCCTTGGTAGAGCTGGGTCTGCCAACCAGGCAGCCATGCAGCGGCCCACAAGGCGAGGTCCCCTGGTTCGCCATTGATATTGGTTCCGTACGGCCTAGCTCCGGTCGGGCTGCAGGAGACACAAAGCGTCTCCCCTTTCCCGCCGCGCGCGCTGGCATCGTAGACATAGACCTCTGCGTCGACTTTGCCGCTGTCTGCATCGATATTGTCGTAGCGCGTGAGCGGCGCGGTCGAGATGAAGGCTGCATGAAGGCCATCTGGGGTAACCCGCGAGGCGCGGCGGAACCGTAAATGGTGAACGGAGGAGAGCTGCCGCGGCGAGCTAGTCAAGTCCCGTTCCGAAAGCGTACCGACAAAATGAAAGTCGCCATTTTCCTCATAGAAGTAGAGGTTCGGGTGATTTTCTATTGCTTTGTCGCCAATACTGTTAGGCGCTTCGGTAAGCACCTCGTCCGAGGTAAAGTAGGCGCGCCTCGCGTCTTCACTTGCCCCCAATAGGCTGCGCTGCATGCCCGTAGCCACCTCATGAGAAATGCCAGACTGAGGGTCATAGCGCCAGAGGCTGTCACTTGCTTTGTACAATCCCCGAGCGCCGTCACTCGAGGCAGCCTGAAATTCAGCCGGAATCGCAATACAGCTACCGAGGAAGCATTCTTCCGAAACCCGCACCACTTTCTCGTCGCCATCGGCCTTGAGGTCGGGGTCTCTTCGTAAATAAAGGGTCGTGCCGCAAGACCAGTAGAGGAGCCCAGCGTCCTCCGCAAATGCGTTTTGCACGCTACGGGTGCGGCCATCATTGATAACCCCTGATAGGTCTAGAGGCGAAGATCCCGCCGAACTGTCCACGGCACATGCTTTGCCGTTGGGCAACACACTCACCAAGCGGAGTGGATCTTCACAGCTAGACTCGTAAAGCTGGTAGAACCCCGTTGGTTTGGCATCTGGCGTCAGGGCACCCGAGGAGCGAAAGACAGTTCGACAGCTATCCGCCGAGATACCTTGGACACCTTCAATAGATCGGTTTATAGGCAAGCTCGGCGTACAGTGGAGCGCTTCGTAAACGTCATTGACATTGTCACGTCGATACAGGGCCGGAGAGTCTGGCGGGCCGCAAGTCGCCAGTGGCGGTTCGCCCTCATGGACCAGCCATGCTTCTGACAGGTCTTTGGTAAAGGCTTTGTACTCCATGTCGCGAGGAGTGCGATCGAGCCCGGCGAAACCTTTCCGCGGCGCATTCAGGCTGTGGTTCGCCCAGCCACTCAGATGGTCGCGCTGCGCCAAGTACTGCGATGCGTAGGGCGAGCTGGAGGCGTCGCCAAAGGCCTGCTTGGAGGTGTAGGTAAGACCCTCACCAATGCCGGAACTCTGGTCGAGCGCGGTGTGCGACAGGTCGTCCGTAATTACTCCTGGTTCGACCCCGGCGCCGTTTTTATCGATCGGTGAAACCATCTCAAAGGCGCGGCAATCGGGTAAAAAGGAGGAAGCACCAATGCGGAGGGCCTGGTTGGGACAATCCTTCTTCAAGGTAATGAGCGGTGGGGTATGGAAAGTACGATCCGGCCCTTGGGCTGCCCCCCCAATGTTGCTCGCGACGACACGCCAATGGTAGGTCGTCCCAGCCTGCAGACCAAAAAGATTCGCCGTGGCCGGCGCTTCACCGGCGACAGCGCCCGTAGGCGTACTTTGCCCATAGGAAGTGTCGGTGCCATAATCGAAGTGATAGCTCGTGCCTGCTTCTTCGACGCCAAACTTCGCCTTGAGGGTGGCTTCGATCGTGCCCACTCCCGAAACCCACTCCTCCGCGATCTGGGGCTCCAACTGCACCAGAGGTCCATAGATCTCCACGGAGGGCATTCCCGCACGCGAGACATAAACATTGCTGGCGCTATCGGCGGTGATGCCTTCGACAGTACTGTCGAGTTTGATCGACGGGCCGATCTGCGATCCAGCAGAATTGTACTCAGCGATTTCACTAAGTTGAGCGACAAGCAGGTTGCCCGTTCCCGGATCGACCGTAGCCGTAGTGGGACGACCGGCGATTGCAAGTTCCTGTGCGCCCGTGAACCTGTTGAGCCTTGAGACCGGACGATCAAACACCACGCCGCCAGGAAGAGGGTTGTACCCCGCTGCAAATATTGAGCCTGCGGTTGGACCCGCGCCCGCAGCTAGGGTACAAGGATGCTCAATTAAAGCACTAAATTCGCCAACAACATCGGTGTTGAGAGGTGGGTTCGCACTAGGCGCGAATTTATAGACCTTATTCGCTAAAAAGTCAGCCACATAGATGCCCCCGCCCTGATCAACCGCCACACCACACGGTTCACCGAAGTCGACCACACCTGCTTTGGTCAGCTGACCCAAATAGTGACCATCTGAGGCGAAAATGTCGACCAGCCTCGCACCAGCCTGGCTGACATAGATATTGCCGGCGGTACTAGCGGCAGATCCAGGAGGAGCAATACTGATCTGGACTTCGTTGGCATCCCCAAAGCCAAAACCGTTCTGCGGAGTCTGATCGCAGGAGGAAGGTTCGGCGATACATTCTTGGCCTCCAGCGCCTTTCTTCGCATCGATCACATTGGAGCCCAAGGCCGGAAAGGGATCTGCTTCGCCATTGGGCTTAAAGCGACTGATAGTTTTGGCACCAGGACCCGCATCGATCACGAGTAGATCACCAGAAGCGGGATCGACCGCCAAACCGTTGTCCTGAACAAAGCTGGGCTGACTGGCGCTGCCAAAGACTTCCTTGAATTCGCGCGTCTTCGCCGCCTGAGCCACCGTCGCGACCAGGCCGAGGCAAATGACTCCCACGACCAAACCGATAAACCCCACCCAACAATAGACCACCCCGCGCGACGCCCTTAGCCGATAGGCCACAATCGATCCTCTCTCCCTTGGATCCTTCTCAATGGACTTCCGCGTTCTGTTTAGTAGCTCCCCAGCAGTCCCAAATTCAGACTCGAAGAGTATCGCATTAGAACCCAGATATCAAACATCCGGGAGCAAGTGCTGCGGCAGAGCCGAGACTTCCGACCCGGCTCTGCCGCATATGCTCCTACTTACTGACTGCGATCAATGAGTGATTTCGATCGATGTAGCATTTCCTTTTGAATCTTTACCCTGCATTGTGACCGCCACGTGGTATTGGGCTTCTTTCGTTTCGGCACTCCCGCAAAGACCTGACCTAACAGCGGTAATCCCGTTAAACGTGCCTGTCACATCGACATGGCCGTTGTTGTTAGTCAGATGCGCACCGCTCAAGCCCTGGTTTTTTTCAGGCCCGAATGTAATGGTGCACAGTCTGAGTGCATGCGATGCACTACTGAATACTGTCACCAATACATGTTTGCTTCCCACGGGCGCTGTCGAGCAATCCAGATCAGCAGTAACACCATATGTGCCAACGCCTTCACCTGTTGTTTCACCCGTGTGGAAGACGTAATCACATTTATTCATGTCGATTGTGACCGGGAGCCCACCTGGCACCGTGACGCAGTTTGTATATTCAGGTTCAACTGTAATTGTTGTCGCAGGAACGGGGATAAGGTCGGTTTTAGCACCACCGACTTTATGCCCGTGATAGTGGGATTTAGGACACTGAACGGCGTCTTGCCCAGGGTATGTCAGGGCGTTCAAGTCGCCCGCGACCCCTTCAATATCTGTTCCGGTCAGTGTTACCGGCCCATCGGATGTGAGCTCTCCTAGTGTCTGTGCTGATGCAGCAGATGCCATCATTGCGCTCATCGCGAAGACGGCCACCAGGGCAAGCCCCAGGACCTTGAGATTGCGAATCATGCTCTTCCTTTCTCTTGGTTTCCCGCGCCATGCCCTCCCCGGGCCGGCGCTTTGCTCCCTTCGAGGAGCGAGCATCTTTCTAGCCGCTTAGGAACTCTCAAGCAAATTTTTAGGGAGAACACGGGGTGCATTGGACATGCGGTGTTCCCAAGCTCTCAAAATTTGCCTGCAAGCATCGCGTGAGGCTTTTGCGCGTGCGCCGGGTGGCGCGCGGCCGATTCATGCGTTGTTGGGGCCTGGAGTGCTCGCCCGCTTGGGGCGGTGGCCCAGCGATTTCCGCTCTTCGTCGCACGGGATGGGCTGCAATTCGCCTTCTACTTGGACTCAGTTGAGTAATGTGATATCTGATATCCGATGACTTCAACTTCTGATCCGGCGTGGAACGGGGAGCGCCCTGGATCTCGCGCGTTGCGCCTGTTGGCCACCCCGCTGAACGTTGTGACCCTGGAACGGCTCACCGACGGGCCGATGCGACTGGCCGACCTGCACGGCAGCAGTGGATCTGCCCCACAGTCGACCGTGCGGGCCTACCTGAAGAATCTCGAAAGGGAACATTTGCTGACCAGACGCAGCACGCATGCAGAGTGTGCCGCTGAGTTTGCCCTGACGAGCGCCGGCCGGGATCTGCTGGTTGTGGTCGGAGCGTTGAGACGGTGGCTGGTGCTCTCGCCGGAGGGTCCGCTGGATCTCAGCACCGAGGCAGGCAAGGCGGCGATCAAGGCACTCGAGGGTGGCTGGTCATCGACGATGCTTCCGGTTCTATGCAATGGCCCGCAGTCTCTCAGCGTGCTCGCCAGGACCATCAACAGCGTCAGCTATCCCTCGCTTGACCGACGGCTGACGGCGATGCGCCGTGCCGGCCAGGTGCGGGCCTGTCCGACCAATGGCATGGGCACGCCATACGAACTCACGACATGGCTCAAGCAGGGTGTCGTCCCTCTGGCCGCGGCTGTCAGATGGGAAAACAGCCACTTCCCCGATGACGCGGCCTCACCAAACCGCTTCGATGTCGAGGCGGGCCTTCTGCTGGCCTTGCCCCTGTTGCAGATGGAAACCGGACTATCGGGCTCCTGCCGCCTGGAGGTCGACATCAACGATGGACAGGGCCGCCTCTGTGGCGCGATTGCCATCGTGGAGCAGGGCTCGGTGGTGTCATCGAGCGGCGGCGTGAGAGATCAGGCAGACTCCTGGGCAACCGGAACGCCTCCTGCCTGGGCGAAGGCCTTGGTCGAAGCAGATGTCAACGAGCTCAACATCGGCGGGCACAAGCAGCTGGCCCGCGGTCTGACCGCGGGCCTGCAGGAGTTCCTCTTCGGGGCTGACGAGGATCGATCGGCAAGCCTCCTGAGAACGATCCGAGGCTGACCCTCAGCCCAGCTCCCGCCGGACCAGGTCGGCGAGGCGCCGGCAAACCGCGTCCGCCTCCTCCGCGGTGGGCGCCTCGACCATTACGCGGACGAGGGGCTCGGTGCCGGAGGGGCGAAGGAGGACGCGACCCCGGTCCTTCAGCTCGGCGCCCTCGCGCTCGACCGCCTCCCAGACCGCGGTCGCATCGGCGATCGCCTCACGATCGGCGACCTCGACGTTGACCAGGTTCTGCGGCAGCTTCTCCATCGCCTCGACCGTGGCCAGGTCGCGGCCGGCGAGCTCGCGCATCGTCATCAGCGCCGCCGCGATCCCGTCGCCGGTGGCGGCGAAGCTCACGTCGATGATGTGACCCGACTGCTCGCCGCCAAGGACCCACTCGCGCTCGCGCAGCTCGTCGAGCACGTAGCGGTCGCCGACCTTGGTCACCGCGACCTCGATGCCGGCCTCCTCCATCGCCTGGTGGAAGCCGTAGTTGCTCATCACGGTGACGGCGACGCCCCCGCCCAGCTCGCCCCGTCCGTACATGCCCCGCGCCAGGAGGGCAATCAACTCATCCCCGTCGTGGGTCCGACCCTCGCGATCGACCGCGAGCACGCGGTCGCCGTCGCCGTCGAAGGCGAAACCGATCGAGGCGCCCGAGGAGACGACGTGCTCGGCGACGTTGTCGAGGTGGGTCGAGCCGCAGCCGGCGTTGATGTTGCGCCCGTCTGGCTCCGCGGCGATCACCTCGACCTCAGCCCCGAGCCGTTCGAAGATCGCGGGGGCGACCCGGTGCGTGGCGCCGTTGGCGCAGTCGAGCGCGACCTTGAGGCCGGAGAGATCCAGAGGGAAGGCGGACTCGAGCGCGCGCAGGTAGTCCTCGGCCCCGCCGTCCAACTCGCGCACCTGGCCAGGGTCCGCCGGCTCGGGGCCTGCCTCGAGCACGGCCTCCATCCGCGCCTCCGTGGCGTCGTCGAGCTTGGTGCCGGCGCCGCTGAAGAACTTGATGCCGTTGTCGCGGTAGGGGTTGTGGGAGGCCGAGACGACTGCGGCCAGATCGAGTCCGAGCTTGCGAACGAGGACGGCGGCGGCCGGCGTCGGCAGCACACCGCCCAGCAGCGCGTCCCCCCCAGCCTCGGCAACTCCCGCAGCCAGGGCCGATTCCAGCATCGGCCCGGACTCGCGCGTATCGCGCACGATCAACACCTGTGGACTATCCATCTCCAACGAGGCGGTCGTGGCGCGACCAAGCGACAGAGCCAGCTCGGCCGTGAGGAACGTTCCCGCCTCACCCCGAACACCATCAGTTCCAAAGAGTTTTCGCTCAGCCATCGATCGGAGCGTTGGGGCGAGCGATTTGCAGCCGCCTCAACGCTTCGAGAACTGCGGCCGCTTTCTGGCCTTCTTCAGCCCCGCCTTGCGGCGCTCCTTGGCGCGCGCATCGCGGGTGAGAAAGCCGCGCCGCTTCAACTCGCCGCGCAGCTCGGGATCGACCTCGATCAGCGCCCTGGCGATGCCGTGGCGCACCGCACCGGCCTGACCGCTGACGCCGCCGCCGTGGACTCTGACGCGAACGTCGACATTCCCCTCATAGCCGGTGATCGTGAGCGGTTGGCATGCCGTCGTCTGGTGCAGGGGGCGTGGGAAGAACTCCTCCAGCGGGCGGCCGTTGATCACGACCTTGCCGCCGCCCGGCAGCAGGGTGACGCGGGCAATCGCGTTCTTCCGTTTGCCGGTCGCCAGGAAGCGCGCGTCGCCCTCCATCTTGGCGGGCGCGCGGCTGGCGGGCTGCTCCTCCTCGGAGTCGGCGGTCAGCGCCGCCTCGCGCGCCCGCTCCTCCTCTTCCTCGGCCTCGCGCCGCGCCTGCTCCTCGGCACTGAGCGGCCGCTCCTCAGGCTCAACCGCAATCGGCTCCAGGTCGGCACCGGGGATGACGTCTTTTTTCTTCTCGGCGGGAGCCGCCTCCGCCTCAGGCTCCTCCTGCTCAGCAGCAGGAGACTCAGCAGGCTCCCCCTCAGACCCTTCGTCCTGCGCCTCAGACGCCTCACCCGCGGGTGGCGTGGACTCGGGGGGGCCGAGAACGGACGCATCGCGCCCGCCCGCAGGCCCCCCCGAGGCCGCGTCGGGCCCCGCGGCTGACCCCTCTGAACCCTCGGACGTAGCCTCGTCCCCCTCTGAACTCTCCAAGTCTTTCCGCTCGTCCTCAGCCATCACGCGATCTCCATCTGTTTCGGTTTCTGCGCCGCGTGCGGATGATCCGGCCCCGCGTACACCTTCAGCTTGGTGAGCTGCTTGCGGGCGAGGCGGTTGCGGGGAAGCATTCCCTTCACCGCCTTGCGGATCACCTCCTCCGGGCGACGGTCGAGCATCTCGGCCAGGGTGCGGGACTTGATCCCACCCGGATAGCCGCTGTGGCGCCAGTAGCGCTTCTGCTCCATCTTTTTCCCGGTCACCCGTATTTTCTCGGCGTTGACGACGACGACGAAGTCGCCGGTATCGACGTGCGGGGTGTACTCCGGCTTGCGCTTGCCCCGCAACGCGTCGGCGATACGGGTCGCCAAGCGGCCCAGGGTCTGGCCCTCGGCATCGACGACGTACCAGTCTCGCTGGCGATCGACGGGAGTGGCAACGTAGGTCTTCATCAGAGAAAAGCCGCGGGGAAGGCCCCAGCGGCCCCGGGATGATAGCCGCCGAGCCGAATGCGCGTGCACCGGGCTCTGCGCCGGGATGCTGTCTATACTGCCGCGCCAGCAATAGCCGAATCCCATCCGGTCGCCGGATGGGAGCGGAGGAACCGCAGGGACCTTGCAGGTCCCAGGGGCGAATCGGACGAAGAACGGTCCGTAGCGCATCTCTTTCAGCGCGAGCCCGACAGCTAACTCCGCAGGCGAACGAAAGAGAGGGCACGTGGCACGCAGTGCTTGGCTAGCTGTTCTTGCATCGACGATCGCATTGGCCGCGATCCTGGCGGGGCCTGCCGCAATCGCCTCGGCTCTGACCGGCGGTGCGCCGACCCCGGCCGGCAGCCCGCCCCCTCCGCCAAGTCGGGGTGGCGCACCGGACGCCGCCCCCAGCGCCGGTTCGACCCTGACGCTGCTCTCGGCCACGACCACGCCCCGCAAATCCTTCTACTACGGCGTGCGCTACCCGCGCCTGACCTACTCGATCGACAGCGACCAGGCGCAGAACGACCTCCGCATCGACGTGGTCGACTCGGACGGCGAGACGGTCAAGAGCTTCTACCGAAATGACGTCGCCCCAAACGCAAGCGACAGCATTCGCTGGGACGGGACGACGAGCGAAAACCGCCCGGCCGCCAACGGGCGCTACTCGTTCCGCATCGCGCCCCAAGCCAGCGGCTCCACCGCAGCGCGGGCCTCGCGGCTGAGGGCGTCGAGCTCGTCCAGCGACGAGCCGCTCAGCCTCAGCTTCGACCTCTACGGCTACGCCTTCCCGATCCTCGGCGCGCACGACTTCGGCGGCGCCGGAGGGCGCTTCGGCGCCGGTCGCTCCGGGCACACCCACGAGGGCCAGGATGTGATGGCCCAGTGCGGCACTCCGCTTGTCGCGGCCCGCGGCGGTCGCGTCCAGTACTCCGGCTACCAATCCGCCGCCGGCAACTACGTCGTCATCGACGGCAAGGGCACGAGCTACGACATGGGCTACATGCACCTGCTCGAACCCTCGCCGCTGCAGGAGGGCGCGATCGTCCGCACCGGCGAACCGATCGGGGTCGTCGGTCAGACCGGCGACGCAACCGCCTGCCACCTCCACTTCGAGATCTGGACCGCCCCAGGCTGGTATGAGGGCGGCAGCCCGATCGACCCGCTGCCCTACCTCAAGCAGTGGGACGAATACTCCTGAGACCAGCTTTCTGAGAACGAGTCTCATTCTCTGATACGGTCCCGGCCGTGAACTGGGCCGAGACAGCGATGCGACGCCTCGACGAGGCGGGATACCGCAGCGGCGCGGCGCGGCGTGAGGTGATCGACCTGCTCGCCGCGGAGCGATGCGCGGTCACCGCGCTCGAGATCGACCGGCGGCTCGACTCGGTCGGCCGGGCGAGCGTCTACCGGACGTTGGAGCAGCTCGACCGCCTGCACCTCGTGCAGCGAGTTCAGATCGGCGGCGACGCGGCTGGGTATGAGCGGGTGGACCCCGAGCAGCACCATCACCACCTCGTCTGCGAGCAGTGCGGCCGCCTCACCCCTTTCGCCGATCGCTCCCTGGAGCAGGCGATCGAGGCAGTCAGCCGTGAGGCCGAGTTCGAGGTGGCGGCCCACGACGTCGTCCTGCGCGGACGCTGTCCCGACTGCAAGACGGCGGCCTAGGGAGCAACCTGCCCGCCGTCGCCATACCCCTCGCCGGACTGACCGTCGTCGCCACCCTGATCGGCGGCTGGGTCGCCCTGCGGCTCGCCCACACGCTGCCGACGGTGATCGCCCTCACCGGCGGGATCGTCGTCGCCGTCGCGCTCTTCGACGTGCTTCCGGAGGGGATCGAGCATGTCGGCGACACGCAGCGGGCGACCGCGCTGGTGGCCGTCGGCTTCCTCGCCTTCTTCTTTGCCGAGCGGGCCCTGGTGCTGCACCACCGCGACGATCCGGCGGAGGCCCGCGCCCACCAGCGAGTCGGTGTCCTCGGCGCCCTCGGGCTCTCCGTCCACAGCTTCATCGACGGGCTGGGGATCGGTCTGGCCTTCGGCCTGGACGCGGCAACCGGCGTCCTCGTCTTCGTGGCCGTGATCAGCCACGACTTCGCCGACGGGCTCAACACGGTCAGCTTCGTCCTCAGCCAGTCGGGTGACCGCCGGCAGGCGCGTAGATGGCTCCGCATCGATGCGATAGCCCCACTCCTGGGGGCAATCGTCGGCTCGCTCGTCAGCGTCACCGACCAGACGCTCGGCTACATCCTCTGCCTCTACAGCGGCTTCTTCCTCTATATGGGCGCGACCGACCTGCTGCCGGAGGCCCACGCCCACGCCTCCTGGCGGAAAGTCGGCCTGACCGCCTCCGGCTTCGCTCTGATCTTCGCGGTCACCCGGGTTGCCGGGGTATAGGCCCGGTCCTTTTAGACGCGGCGGTCCCACAGCTCGATCAGGGCGAGGGCGAGGGCGACGGGGACGGTCGCGGGCAGGACGTCGACGGCGAAGAAGAGCAGGTCGAAACCAAGCGCAAGCACGGCGACAAGCGCCGCCGCCCACAGCTGCCGACGGGCCGCAAGGCGGACCATTTGTCCACTTTGCGGCCCGTCGGCGGGGAGGGCGAGTAGGCAGCCGAGGGTTGCGGCGATGAAGAGGTCGCCGAAGCCCATCACGGCGGAGCCGAAGTGGACGACCTGGAGGCGCGGTAGCTCCGCCGGGGCGGCGGCGGTGAGCACGGCATTGGGACCCTGGAGCAGGTCGGCTGCGACGAACCAGACGTCGATGGCGGCCATCGCGTAGATGCCCAGCTTCAGCCACCTGGCGGGTGCGACGGAAACCAGCAGCCAGCCCAAGCCGATGCAGCCCATCGCGGTCAGCATCGTCGCCGCGGTCTCGCCTGCGAGCGAGTCGGACGATGCCCAGGCAAGCGCGAAGAGAGGCGCGACCGCAAGCGCCCAGGCCGGCTGGGCGCCTCGCACCAACCAGCCCATGGCCAGCACGGCGAAGGGCGGCACGGCGACGAGGGCCAGCCAGGAGAGCGCCGTCGCCGATTCCCCCTCCCAGGCGACGATCCCGACCAC
>DASSXC010000303.1:0-3884 GCA_035704205.1 Solirubrobacterales bacterium
ATCGGCGGGGCTCTGCGGCGAAATGGGACCGTGATATTGCCCAGACGGCTGCACGACAGCACGGCGTGATCTCATTCGGGCAATTGCGCTGTCTTGGGATGGGAAAGACCACAGTGCAATGGCGGATCGAGGTGGGAATGCTGCATCGTGTCCACCGCGGGGTCTACGTCGTCGGGAATCCGCAGTTAACCCTGCATGGGAGGCGAATGGCGGCGGTGCTGGCGTGTGGACCGGATGCAGTGCTGTCACACAGATCAGCGGCGGAGATGTGGGGGCTGCGCGAGGATCGTCGTTGGTCACTCGACGTAACGGCCCCAAATCGACGAGGACGAGTTCCGACGATGATCGCTGCGCATCGAGATGGTTCGCTGAGTCGTGTCGACCGGACTTCGCTCCATGGAATTCCCTGCACGACGGTTCCGCGGACGTTGTTAGACCTGGCCTCAGTGATCCCCGTCGGGGAGCTACGCAAGGCGATCTCCGAGGCGGAGGTTCTGCGGATCCTCGACCACAATGCAGTGCGCGTGCTGATCAAGCGCAGCCGCGGGAGGCGTGGAGTGGCTCGCCTGCGGATGCTGATGGACGACATCCACCCGGAGACCCGACGTACTCGGAGCGAGATGGAGCGCTTGTTTTTGCGCATGTGCGAGCGCGCAGGATTACCACAGCCTGAGGTCAACCCTAGGCTCGAAATCCGTGGGCGCTGGATAGTTCCCGATTTCCTCTGGCGCGATTCGAGCCTAGTTGTGGAAGCTGACAGCCGTCGCTACCACGACACCGACTCTGCATTCCAGAGCGATAGGCGACGAGAGCAACGATTGCAACTCGCCGGTTGGCGAGTTTCACGCTGCACGTGGGAGCAGATCGAGCGCGAACCCACGGTGCTCGCGCAGACAATCCGGGGTCTTCTCTCCCAGTCGCAACAATCCCCGCCGATGGGCCGATAGGTCCAGTCCGACTGGACCTATCGGCCCATCGGCGGCTAGGAGGCTGGGGCTGGGGTGGGCGTCGAAGTTTTCTTCGGTTTCGGGGGTAGTGGGGGGAGGAGGCCGGCGTTGTATTCGGCTTCGGTTAGGAAGGTGGCGCGGCGGACCTTTAGGCGCAGGGTGTTCGTCGTGCGCGGGTAGAGCTTCAGGTCGTAGGGGTTGTCGCTCGTGCCGAAGCCGTTGTAGTAGACGAACATCCTCACTCGCTGGCGCTTCGTCAGCCAGGCGATCAGCTGTTTGGCGAAGCGCGGTTCGTCCTTGCCGTAGACCGCCCACTCGGCGATCGCGATTGGCTTGCGCTTCCACTGCTTGCCGGCGTAGAAGCGGTTGAGGTCCTTCCAGACGGGATACTGCGAATAGAAATCGGTGCCGGCCCAGTCGACCCAGCGGCTGCCCGGCCAGTAGTTGCCCGGGAAGTTGCCTTTCACCCGGGGTGAGCCGCCTGGCAGCGGGCTCCAGACGACGCTCACCGGGGCCGCCGGAAGTTCGGTCGGCTGTGGGCCTTTGCTGCGGTTCACCGGCGGCAGGCCGATTTCCGCGAGCGTGGCGTTGATCCCTTCCAGACTGCTGCCGCCGCGCACGATCAGCGCGATCCGGCGGAAGGCCTGCTTGTACCAGCCGGTGGTGTGTTCGCCGCCTTTCTGGCTGCCGTCGCAGTTGACCGCCGACCAGGCGTTGAGGCAGCGGTTCGGCTCTCCCAGCGGGCGGATGTAGGCGGGCAGGCCCCGTTTGGCGAAGAAGTCGTTGAGCTGCAGCAGATAGTCGTCGCCGGCGCCAAGCGCGATCTGCTCGGGGGTGATCAGCTCGGCCAGGGTCTGGTCGTCGATCGTCGAGATATGCAGGATCGGCCGCGTGCCGGTTTCGCGCCAGCGTTCGTAGGCCTCGTTGAGGCTGTTTCCCCAGGGATGGAAGGTCTCGAGCAGGGCGGGGTGCTTGCCGCCGAGCAGTTCGGTGAATTCGTTGAACTCCTGGGTCGTCCCCTTGTCGCTGACGCCGAAGAAGACGTTCGGCTTTGGCGGGACCAGGCTGACCGCGCCAGCGGGCGTCGGGGCGACCGCGGCGATCGCCGCCAGGACCGCGACCGTCGCCAAGGCTGCGCTAGGTCTCCGCCAGGACATCGCCCATTCTTCGTGGCTCGACGCCCAGCTCCTCGGCATCGGCCGTTCCGCGCTCGCTCGTCATCGATACCTCCATCAGCTCTGCCTCCTCCCAGGTAGCGAACACGGCCTCGCCCAAAACGGAGCGGAGACCGATCAACCCGGCGCGGATCAGGGGTAGGGGCATGTGGACGAGTGGGCGCGGTCGTCCCGCAACCCGGCTGACCAGGTCCGACATCTCGTCGTAGCTGAGCGTCTCGGGTCCGGCCAGCTCGTAGCGGTCGCGCCCGTCGCGGCCGAGCGCGGCGATCACGCAGCGGGCGGCGTCAGCGGCCCAGATCGGCTGGAAGCGCGCCTTGCCGTCGCCCGACACGGGCAACACCGGCAGGAAGGAGAAGCGGCGCAACAGCGTCACCCAGGGGTCGCTGTGGTCATAGACGATCGACGGCGCGAAGACCGTAGTTTGCAATGGGGAGGAGGTGATCGCCTCCTCCGCCAGCCACTTGGCCCGGAAGAAGCGGGTGCGCTGGGCAGCCGCGGCATCCAGGGCGCTGAAGAAGGCGAAGCGCTGCACGCCGCTGCGCTCTGCCGCTCGCAGCAGCCGCACCGTCGCCAGGCCGTTCAACTCCTCGATCCGGTGCGGCGGCTGGTCGCGGATCGTCGCCGCCAGGTGGATCACGGTGTCGACGCCGCGCAGCGCCTGCCGGACCAGATAGGGGTCGGACATCTCGCCGAGGTCCCCGAGCGCGATCTGCACGTCGACCCGGTGCGCACCCAGCCGGCGGGGCTCGCGGACCAGGCAGCGCACGTCCTCGCCCCGCTCCAGCAGCAGCGGCAACAGCCGTGAACCGATGCTTCCAGTTGCCCCCGTCAGCAGCAGCATCGGGACATCATGCCTAAAATGTGCATTCGCGCCTGGCAGGGTCGTGCACCCGCCGGGCACCGCAAAGTCGACCCAGGAGAAAAGCTTCGAATGACCTACGTCATCGCCGAGCCGTGCATTGGCCAGAAGGACAACTCGTGCGTCGAGGTCTGTCCGGTGGACTGCATCCACCCGACCCCGGACGAGCCCGACTACGACTCGGTCGAGATGCTCTACATCGACCCCGACGAGTGCATCGACTGCGATGCCTGCGTCGAGGCCTGCCCGGTCGACGCCTGCTTCGCCGAGGACCAGCTCCCGACCGAGTGGGCCAAATACGCCGAGATCAACGCCGAGTACTACAAGTCGAAGGCCAGCGCCTGAAGCAGGCGCCGCTGCGTTGACCTTGAGCGAGCCAGAGTTGGCTCGGGGCGGGACCTGAATGGCATTGCCAGATCCGCACCTCGATCCCACAATCGGGTTCTACTACCGAGGAGGACCCGATGAGTCGCCCGATGATCAGATTTCTGTTTGCTTGGGCTACGTTCATGTTGTCGCTTCCCCTCGGGCTGAGTGCCGCTGAAGTACAGCCACCCGGATCACCGCCGCTGGGTGGTTGCCGCTACGTCCCCGCTGGGCCATCGGGGCCCTCCGGGAACGTACTTCTGATCGACCGCAACATCGGCGGCGTTGGCCTGCGCCGGGAGGGGTCGGCGATCGTCGTCTATTCCCCCTACACCGAGAAGGACGCCCTCTTGGACTGCGAAGGGCCGGAGGCGACGGTCCACAACATCGACCGCATCGTTTACAGGCCGCCAGGCGGAGGCGATCCACCGCGGATAGCTCATCAGCTCGAGATAGACCTCCAAGGCGGTGTCTTCTACCCCGGTGCTAGTCCCGATCATTCCCCTGGAGGAAGAGAGGTCGAGATCTTTGCCG
>DASSXC010000304.1:0-6636 GCA_035704205.1 Solirubrobacterales bacterium
CAGGAATTCGGCGAAGAGTCCGATGCGAGCGAACTCGACTCTGCGGCGACGGCCCTGCACAACTTCCTCGACGCCAGGGCCGAGGGCAACTGGGCGGCCGCCTGCGACTACATGTCCAAGGACGTGGCCGAATCGTTCGAACAACTCGCTTCGCGGGCAGAGAAACTGGAAGACACGAGTTGCGGGGGGGTTCTAGAGCAAATCACGAACCCCGCCGCCAAGGCATCGCTCAAGGCCGAAGCCGCCAAGGCCAACGTCGGCTCCCTGCGAATCGAAGGCGAGCAGGCCTTCGTCATCTACACCGGCACCGAAGGCACGATCCTCGCGATGCCGATGGCGAACGAAGACGGCGAGTGGAAAGTAGCCAGCCTCGCCGGCACCCCGCTCAATTAGAGGCCCAGAATTGCGGTCCGGACCTCCGTTCCGGGCGCTACCTTGTCAGCAGATCATCAGGGGCACGGTGATCCACGAGGCACTGCGGGAGGGCCGTGTCCTCACAGGAGCTTGAGCCTGAGGAGCTTGCCGCGAGCAAGCGAGACAACAGCTACGACAGTCTCAGCGGCCGGCCGCCTGTGCTTTGACCCACTCCACGAAATCCTCCTCGGAGAGCGTGCTCGCCGCGAGCGCCTCGATCACGTCGGCGGTCTTGTCCTGATCGCCGACGGGATGCTCGAACGTCAGACCGGCGCCTTCGAGTTGCAGGCGCATACAGAGGTAACCCGTGCGCTTGTTGCCGTCGGGGAGTGGGTGGTTGCGAATGATCCGCGAGCAGACGATCGCAGCGCGTGCGCCGGATCGGGATAGAACAGCGTGTCGCCAAAGCCCATGAATGGGGCGGCCAGCGCTGACTCCGCGGCGTCGAGTTTGGCCGCCGATTTCAGCGTCTTCGCATCTACGTCAAGCACGCGCTCGGCGATGACGAGGAATTCGGCTAGATCGATCTGCTCGTTCATTGTTGCTTGGTATCAAGATACCTTGACATACTCGATCGGGGTGTCTACCTTTGGAGGGGTTGACGCGCGACAACCTTTAAGACGATGACTAAAGCATTCACGATGCGTATCCCAGAGGACAAGGCCGCTGAGCTTGAGGCGGTTGCTCGCGCAGATGGCGTACCCGTCTCGGAGGCTGTGCGCGATGCGATCGATCACCACATCGACGCTCGGCGCAAGGACAAGGATTTCCAGGCTCGCCTCAGCAAGCTGATGGAGGACGACAAGCGCGTTCTTGATCGATTGGCGCGCTAAGCCCGATCAAGTGGCCGACGCAGCGGCGCTTAAGCACGTCCTCCTAACGCGCCATTTTTTGTGAGCACCTACGCTCATTGCTCAAATCTGATGGGAGGATGGCGTGGCGATGGAGAACTTCGAGCTGAAGAGCCAGCGATCCTGCGTAAACCCTTCGACGTACTTGCCGCGCTTGACATGCGGGCGATCGGTGAGCCCTTGCATGCATCTGAGATGTCGTATGCCATGGCCGCCGTTATCCAACAGCCAGCTGACGCAGATGACGCATGGCGCCTCTTCGATCTATATCAGCGCATTGGTTCTCACCATGCCCGCTTCGATAATCCGGAGCTGATCGAATTTGCAGAATACGCCGCATATGGCAGTGTTGTTCCATTTGAGCACTCGCCGCTGGGTGGCGATTCTTTGGGAAACCTATTGGCGTCCGGCTCTGGCGCAGGAATTGGCGCCGGGATTGGGCTCATGGTGGCTGGGGGTCCAACGCCGCTGTTGTTCATTACCGTTCCAGCTGGAATGATCATCTGTGGATCTGCCAAAGGAGTGGCGGATGGAATGGCGGAGGGCCTTCGCCACCACATCCGGCGACTAATGGGGTTGCCACCAGAGCAATAGTCACTCGCCAGGGACCCGTCGGCGTAGCTCGCCCGCAACGATGACCTGGGCAGCCTGTAGACCTTCAGCAGCCGGCGCCGGGCCGTCCACGCTCGGTCCAGGCCGTATAAAGAGCCGACGCCCGGACTTGAACCGGGGACCCCTTCATTACGAATGAAGTGCTCTACCAACTGAGCTACGCCGGCGCTGGGGCTCATTCTAGGTATCGCGGTTCCGTCGCGCGGAGTCTCAGCTGCGTTTGGCGATGAAGGCGATCGAGCTGCCCGTGCGGGCGCAGGAGACCGCGACGCCGCGGTCGGTGGCTGCTCCCAGGCAGCGGTAGTCGCCATGCACGGTGCAGGAAACCCGCGAGGCGCCGCCCGTGGGAGCGCAGGCCGGCTTCTTGCTCCACGCCGCGACCACTCCGCGCCCCACATCGCAGCCCACGCCGGCGATGCGCAGCACGCTCGTGCCGGCGACGGTGCCATCGCAGCTCCGCGCCGAGGCCCCAGCGGGGGCCGCCGGGGCGGTCGCGGTCGCCGTCGGCTCGCTCTCGTCGGAGGAGCCGCAACCGGCGATGAGCAGAGCGGCGGCGAGGACGAGGAGCAGGGGGCGGATGGGCGACATGCCCGCGTAACCTAGAGCCCCTACTTGCGACCCGCCTTTGTCTCCGCCCTCTCGCGCGGCACCGCGGTCGGCAGGTGGCCGCAGACCCGGCAGTCGGGCTCCGGGATCACCGGCTCGCGTTCGACCTCCATCGTGCGCAGGTCGTAGATGTGGCCGATACCTTGGGTGGAGGGCTCCACCAGACCGGTCAGGTGGTGCATCACGTCGAGCGCGACCTGGCCGCCGATCAATCCGCAGGCCGGCCCCATCGTGGCGACCGGCGCCCGCTTCGCGCGCCGCTGCTCGATCGCCACGTCGAACATCGGGTAGCTGCGACGGTAGGCGGCGATCTGGCAGGCGAAGCAGCCGGTCACCCCGGGGACGTAGAACGGCCCGACCCGGGCCACCGGGGGAAAGTGGCTCATCGTTATGTAGGGGATCTCCGCCGCGAAGCAGGCCTCGTTGACCCATTCCTCGATGTCGTGCGCGGGCCAGTCGGCGGCGTCGATCACGACGTCGTAGCCCTCGATCGTCTCCGCGATCTCCTCCCTGCCCTCCATGCGCCTGCCGATCGTCTCCAGGCGGACCCGCGAGTTGAAGGCCCCGAGCCGATCGGCCGCGGCGTCGACCTTGAGCCTGCCGATGTCGTGCTCGGTGTAGAGGATCTGGCGGTTGAGGTTGCTCTCCTCGACCCGGTCGCCGTCGATCAGCAGCATCTCACCCACACCGCAGCAGGCCAGCGACAGCGCAGAGCAGCCACCGAGGCCACCCACCCCGAGGACGACGATGCGGGCGCTTTCCAGACCCGCCTGGCACTGCGACGGCGCCGGACCGGTCGTGATGTCGCTGAAATAGCGGATCTGGCGGTCGTAGCGCTTGCTCACCGGCTCGGCGATCAGATCGTCGTCGGCGGCGTCCTCGACCAGGCCGAGCTCCTCGAGCTGTGCCAGCAGGGAGTTGACCGCCTCCTCGCCGAAGCGCTCCACCAGCTCCTCTCGCTCGAGGCTGCCGTCCAGGGCGTCGAGCAGGCGCCGTCCATCTGGATCCGGGTCCTCGATGTGGACATCCGCGCCGGCACTGGGCCGCAGCAGGTAGAGGTCCCCGTTGGGGGCTTCGATCTGCTCGGTCGTTCTTTTGATCCTCGGTCTGCTCATCGGCTGCCCTCCTTTGTATTCCACTTTGGACCGATCTAGTGCTTTAATGAGTTTCAGTAATAGGCGCTTAACGCGGTTACTGGAACGGGAGACCTGCAATCGGGTTCAGGCACGGTGGGAGTCCGCCACCGGTACTAGGCTGACGCCGCCACCGCAATTGAGACAGCTATGGGACGGAGGGTTTGAGATGGCCAGCTTGGACGGGAAGAAACTCAAGAAGGTCATCGACCCGACGCTTGCCAAAGCCTTCACGCATCCGCTGCGCGGACACGTCTGGGTGACGCTCTTCGAACGAGGGGAAGTCAGCCCGGCTGAAATCGCCGCGGAACTCAATCTCGAGTCACACGAAGTCAGCTATCACTTCCGTGAACTGAAGCGGCGGAACCTGATCAGGCTCGTCCGCACGGTCCAGCGCCGGGGTTTCGACGAGCACTTCTACGAGCCGGTCGCGCCCGCCCTGAACTTCGGTGATGCGGAGTGGATGAAGCTGCCCGCTGGGATCCGCGCCACGTTCAGTGCCGAAACCATGAAGCAGATCATCGAGGCGCTCACGGAGGCGCTCGAGGCGGGATCCTTCGACGCCCGCAACCGGCACCTGAGCCACAGCTGGCTATTGGTCGACGAGCGAGGTTGGGGGGAATTGATGCGGGCGGTGAAAAAGGCTCTCGACCGATTTCTCGTCATCGGCGAACGCGGCGCCGAGCGCCGCAAGGAATCGGGCGAGCCGGGCATTCCCGTTTGTCTCGCCCTCGCCGCATTCGAGACGGCGGACGGCATTTCCAAGTCTCAGGCCCGGGAAGACAAATCTCAGGCCCGGGAAGACTGAGGTGCGCTAGCCACCTTCACCCAATTCCCGGGCGCGGCTGAAGACCCGGTCGAGCATCGGCTCGGTGAGGCGACCGGTGAAGGTGTTCTGCTGGCTCGGGTGGTAGCAGCCGAGCAGCCGCCAGCGGCCGACGCTCGCCTCCGCGCCGTGGCCGAAGCGTGGCCGTGGCCGCGGTACCTCCGCCTCCAGCGAGCGCACCGATCTCAGCACCCCGTCCCAGGCGAAGGCGCCCAGCGCGACGATGACCCGGCAGCCCTCTAGCAGCGCGAGCTCGCGCACGAGGTAGGGAAGGCAGTCGTCCCGCTCGGCCGGGCTGGGTCGGTTGGCGGGCGGGGCGCAGCGGACGACGGCGGTGATGTAGGCGTCGCGGAGCCGCAGGCCGTCGTCGCTCCGCACCGACTCGCCCTGGTTTGCGTAGCCGGCACGGTGCAGGGCGGCGTAGAGCCAATCGCCGGAGCGATCACCGGTGAACATGCGGCCGGTGCGGTTTGCCCCGTGCGCCGCCGGCGCCAACCCGACGATCGCCAAACGCGCCTCTCGGTCGCCAAAGCCGGCAACCGGCCGCGCCCAGTAGTCCTCGCCCTGGAAGCGGCGGGGAGGATCGGCGGCGCTCGCCTCGCGCCACTCGACCAGCCGAGGGCAGCGACGGCAGCTATGGACCTGGCTTGCGACCTGCTCCAGCGAGTCTTCGACTGGCGGGGTCGGGCCTCTGCGTTTGCCTGCCACCGCTCGAACTGAATCACGCGGGGCCGCCGATTGGCTCGGCGGCCCCGCGTGGAAGCTGAGAGCTCTGCCCGAGCGCTTAGCCGAACTTGTGAACCGAAAGCGTCGGCACAACTGCCTCTGACTTGGCGATTTTCATCTGCTTCACCCCCTCCTGGACCCGTCTTCCACAATCTCCCTGCGCATCGAGCGCTACCGCCCGACCATCTGATTGCTGGAGAAAGTTCCACTATTGCGCCAAGACGAAGCGAAAAGTCTGCAATTAGGCTAGAAAATGGCCTTTGTGATCAATACGATGGAGTAGTTAGACCACCCAGCAACGATCGGAGGAGTCGCTTTGCCTGTAAAGAGCAAGACCGCCAAGGGAACTAAAAAAAGAAAAGGACGCGCCAAGAACAGGCGCGGCGTGAACCAGGATCTGGTCAAATCCCTGGCCCACGAACTCAGGGCCGAGATTCTGGCGATCCTGAATGAACGGATGGCCAGCCCGAACGAATTGGCCAAGGAGCTTGACGAAGGGCTGAGCCAGGTCAGCTACCACGTCAAAGTCCTCAAAGACTATGGAGTGATCAGGCTCGTTAAAACCGAGCCTCGTCGTGGAGCGGTCGAGCACTACTACCGCGCCACCTCTCGCGCCTACCTGAGCGATCGGGACTGGCATGAGCTGCCGGAGTCGGTTCGCATCGGGATGAGCGCTGACCTGTTCCAGGCGATCGTCGATGACGCGGTTGCGGCGATGGAGGGGGAGACCTTTGACGATCGCGAGGACCGTCACCTGAGCTGGACGCCCCTGATGCTCGACGAGCAGGCATGGGCGGCAGTGCAGAAGCTCCTCAACGACACGCTCAAACAAGTGCTGAAGCTCAATGCCGATGCCGGCAAACGTTTGGCCAAATCGAAAGAGCCGGCCATTTCCACGTCTGTCTCGATGCTCGCTTATGAAGTACCCGACACGGCGGCGAAGAAGCTGCCCAAGCGGAAAGCCAAAGGGTCGAGCAAAGCGAAATCCAAAGGCAAGGCGAAAGCCAAAGCGAAGCGCAGGTAGCAGTCCATAGCCCATAGGCTCTGCGGCCTGTGGGTCCCGATTCGTCAGCAGGTGGCTATGGCGGGCGGCGCGGCTTCGGCCGCGCCGCCGCCGGGGTGGCTCTCCTGCTGACCACGTTTCTCGCCTCCGCCGGCGGTTGCGGCGACAGCGGGCACGGCGCCGAGACCGACCCCGAAAAGGGGTCCGATGCGGCGATCCTGAACGAAGCGCTCGGGCGCGAGCTGACCATCCTCGACGCCTACACGCACGGCCTGCCCCTCCTGCGGGGCACCGAGCGTGCCGTCGGCCGGAATCTGCGCGCCCAGGAGCAGGAATACGCCGACGCCCTGACCAGGGCGATCCGTGGCCTGGGCGGGGATACCGAAGCCGAAGCGGAAGAGCTCGACTTCGGGGCGGTTAAGGATCAGGCCGCCTTCCTGGCCCTCGCCTACGAACTCGAGAGCG
>DASSXC010000305.1:0-2176 GCA_035704205.1 Solirubrobacterales bacterium
GGTCAGGCGCCACTCATCGTGACGTCGCGGATGACCAGGCTGACCCCGGCGGCGCGCCTCGGGAGCCAGTCGACATCGCCGCCGATCTCGACGATGTCGAGGAGCATCCGCTGCAGCGTGGAGGCGATCGTCAGCTCGCGGACGGGCGACCCGACGGTGCCGTTGGTGATCAGCATCCCCGACGCCCCGGTCGAGAAGTCGCCGCTGACCGGGTTGACGCCGGAGTGCAGGCCGGCGACGTCGTTGATGTAGACGCCCTCGCCGGCCTCGCGCAGCAGCTCGTCCAGGCCGGCCGAGCCCGGGCTGACGATCAGGTTGGATGCCGAGACCCCGGGGGGCGAGCGGTAGCCGGAACGGCCGGCGCTGCCGGTCGATGCGGCTCCACCGCGCCGTGCCGTGTAGGAGTCGTAGAGGAAGGTCCGCAGCCGCCCACCCTCTATCAGCGCCGTGCGCCGCCGTGGCGTCCCCTCCGCGTCGATCGGCGCGGTGGCGAAGCCGGCGGGGTCGAGCCCGTCGTCGCGCAGGACGAAGGCCTCACCGGCCACCTCCTCGCCGAGTCGCTCGGCCAGCGGCGAACGACCGCGCTGCACCGTGTCGGCACCGATGGCTTTGCCGAGCAGGCCGACGAAGCTGGCGGCGACCGTGGGGTCGAGGACGACCGGGCAGCTCCGCGAGGTCGGCTTGGAGGAGCCGATCATCTCGGTGGCGCGCCCGGCGCCCTCGCGGCCGATCGCGGCCGGGTCGAGGGCCGCCGGGCCGCGGGCGAGGTCGAAGCCCAACCCGGTCTCGCGCGCCTCCTCACCGCCGGCCAGCGCCTGCAGGTAGGCGTAGCAACTCGTCGCCTCGTACTCGCCGCCCGGCGCCGAGGACGAGGCGATCGCGACTCGCTCGCCGCTGTCGAAGTAGACCGCCTGCTCGACCGCGACGACCCGGGGGTCGGCCCGGGCGCTCCGCTCCACAGCCAGGGCCAGATCGGCGATCTCAGCTGGCGACCACTCGGCCCGAGACGGGTCGGTGATCCCGTCCACCCGTGGCCGCTCGCCGGATTCCCCTGGAGCGCCGGCGAACTCGTCCTCGTCGGCCACCCGGGCCGCCTCGACCGCCCGCGCCGCAATTTTGCCCAGACCCCCAGGTGAGAGGTCGGTGCCGAAGCCGTAGCCCACTCGACCGCCGATCCAGACGCGCAGGCCGAGGCCCCGCTGCGTCGCCGCCGTCAGGCTCTCGACCTCTCCCCCATGGACGCGCACCTCGCGGTTCTCGGCTTCGCTGGCGTAGGCCTCGGCGTCGGTGGCGCCAGCCGCGACCGCCCGCTCGACGGCGTGCGCGGCGTGCGCCGCGAGGTCGCTCATGCCTCGGTCCCGCCGACGGTCATCGCGGCGATCCTCACGTGCCCCTGGCCGGTCCCGACCGGCACTTTCTGGCCGCCCTTGCCGCAGATCCCCGTCTTCATCCAGAAGTCGTCGCCGACCGCGTCGATCGCGGCCAGAGCCTGCAGGCAGTTGCCGACCAGCGTCGCCCCCCGGCAGGGCCGGGTCACCCTGCCCGCCTCGATCAGATAGCCCTCGTTGACGCCGAAGACGAAGTCGCCGGTTGCCGGGTCGACCTGGCCGCCGGCGAAGGAGACCGCGTAGAAGCCGTTGGCGACCTCGCCGATGATCGCCTCGGGCTCCGCCTCGCCGGGGGCGATGTAGGTGTTGGTCATGCGGGGGATCGGCAGGTGGCGAAAGCTCTCGCGGCGTCCGTTGCCGGTCGAGGGCACGCCGTCGCGTCCGGCGCTGCGCCGGTCGTGGAGGAAGGCGACGAGGCGACCGTCCTCGATCACCCGGGTTTTCTGCGTCGGCGTCCCCTCGTCGTCGATCGCGTCGCTGCCCCACTCGCCGGGGAGCCGGCCATCGTCGTAGGCCGTCAGCAGGGGCTGCGCGACCGCTTCGCCGAGCTTGCCGGCGTAGACGCTGGCGCCCTTCTGCACGTGGTCGGCCTCGAGCCCGTGCCCGGTCATCTCGTGGAAGAGGACGCCGCCGAAGCCGCCGCCGACCACGACCGGCATCGAGCCGGTCGGCGCCGGACCGGCGTCGAGCAGGGTGAGTGCCTTGCGGGCTGCGCTGGCGGCGATCTGCGCCGGGTCGTCGTCGAAGAGCTCGAAGCCGCGGTGGGCGCCGAGCGTCTCGGCCCCGGT
>DASSXC010000306.1:0-10922 GCA_035704205.1 Solirubrobacterales bacterium
TGCTCGTAGTGGTCGATGTCGCGCAGGAGCAGCGGGGACTTGGTGAGGACGGAGACGGGGGTGTCGGCTTCCTCCAGGGCGCTGAGGATCTCCGGCATGAAGCGGTAGCGGCTCTCGACCCATTGGTAGGGATCGGTGTTCGTGCCCAGCGCGACCAGGTCGCGTTTCCAGCTCGGCCGTGCCAGCTCGGCCCGCAGCAGCTCCGGCACGTTGACCTTGACGACGATCTCCCGCTCGAAGTCCGGGCCGGCGTTGAAGTCCAAAAAGGCATGAGTTCTTCGCGCGAAGCAATAGACGCATGCATGACTGCACCCCCGAAAGGGATTGATCGTCCAGCTGAACCCGTAGCGCCCACCGGGCACGTGGTTCAGCGCCGACCGCGCCCGCACCTCATGGAAGTTGATCCCCATCGCCTCCGGCGCATCGAACGTCCGGACCACGGCGCCATCGCCGATTCCAGGCAACCGCAGATCATTCTCAACCTTCTGTTCATCCCACCGCATGGGAACATATGTTCCCATAGCGTATGGTCGTCAAAGAGCCACCCCCGCCGCCCACCCTCTCTGAGGGTGAGGTTTTAACCCTGCAAAGCCTCCGCAGCGGCAGGTCCCTCTACCCCATCGCCCCGCAGTGACTCCAGCAAATCAAGGCGCATGGAAATACTGCGATCGGGATCAGGCCGGCTCTCATATCGCTTCGCCTGGTTGCGAACGAAGCCTGCGTTCTCGTACCAGGCGACCTTGCGCACGTTGGCGTCTGCCAGCAGGAAGCGCACGGCAACATCCTTGGAGAGCTTGCGTGCCAGTCCGGTAACGCTCCGCAATAACTCACTGCCGTGGCCGCTGCCTTGATGTCGATGATCGATACCGATCATCTGGATTCGGAGTGCACCAAAGTCCGAAAAGCCAATCCCCTCCATGCGCTGCTTCTCCATGTTCGTGAGCCGTACGGAGTCGAACGTCAGGGTTGCGTATCCAACGACCTGTGGCTCTGTCTCCGGGTCCACCCAGAGATAGGTCGCACTGACACCGTGGCGCAGCCCCGCAATGAAGCGGCCATCTGCCAGGAAGCCATTGACGTTCGCTGCCACCGGATCGTCGCTGTGCTTCTCACCAAGACAATTGAAGTCGGCAACCGCTTCAAAGAGTGGCGCGGCAAGGGGAAGCGCCAAGCGCCGAAGCTGCGGCGCCAATGCGACTACTCGCTAGCCGGTAGTTCGCTGATCGGCTCTGGCGAGAAGGAGCGCTCGTACGCCTCATCGGAACGCTCGAGGTGATCAAGTCGCCGTGAATCGGTGGACGGTTCCATGATGTCGTCCACGAAGCGCGCAGCATCATCTCCTGTGAGGGAGACGCACTCGCCAAACCCGCCATTGGCGCTGATCTCAACAGCCATCGTCTAAACCGTATCGGCAAAAGTGGCAAAAAGTCAACCAGCGCGTACCTAAATCTTTACATTAATTGAACTCTCAGCCCCGGTCGAGGAAGTTCTGGCTCCAAGGCCTAAAGACTCGACCCCGTCTCGTCTCGCTTGAATTCTTCGAGCTGACCCAGGGCTTTGGCGCGGGCTTTCGATCGGAGGGGAGGCAGCAGGGCGACCAGGTGGCCGCTTGGCCCCAGTGCCTGCTTGGCCCAGGCGCGGAAGTCGAAGTCGTCGAGGTGATCGCTGATCAGCCCGCCCTCGACGAAGCGGAACTTCGCCTGGATGTCGTTGACCACCGGGCGGCCGGTGGAGAAGGTGTAGCGGGCGATCCAGTGGGCTGAGCCCGAGTCCTCTTCCGCCTCGTGCTCGTGCAGCTCGACCACCAGGTCGGTGGCACGGCTGGTCAGCATCCTCCACATCGCGCCGACGTCGGCGCCGTGCAAATCGCCGAAGGCGGGATCGCGGAAGTGCGCATCCGGGGCGTAGCAGGCCGTCATCGCGGCACCGTTGCACTCGCCGAACGCCTTGTAGAAGCGCTCGATCGTCTCCCTGTTCGCCTCCGCTCCCATCAGGGCAACTTACCCGTAATCACGTAGCGCAGCACGTCGACCACCTGCTCGGGGGTCCGCGCGGTCCCCTGCGCCGCCCGGTCGACCTCCTTCAGGGCATGGTCGAATTCCGGGTCGTGCAGAGTGATGTAAGGCTTGCCCAGAGCCGCCGCGTATCCCGCGTCGAAGGCGGCGTTCCACTGGCGGTATTTGTCGCCGAAGCGGACGACGACGACGTCGGCGTCGCGGATCAGGGTCTGGGTGCGGATCGCGTTGACGCCGGCGCCCATGTGATCGCGCCAGAACGGCTCACCCTCCTCCCCCAGCGTGCCCACCCCGGCGTCGTCGGAGGCGGCGTGGTCGGTGACCGGCGCCGAGAACGAGACCGGCAACCCGGCCTCCCCCACCCCGGCTTCGATCCGCTCGCGCCAATCCGAATGAATCTCCCCAGCGAGATACACCAGCCAGCTGCGTGCCGGAGGGGCGGCGTCCACCCCTCCCGAAACACTCAAGCGCGGCTCCCGCCGCGCGTTTCGGGAGGGGTCGATGCGGCCCCTCCCCCCGCCTGCTCCTCGAAATGCTTGCTCAGCATCGTCACCTGACCCTGGTAGTTGGAGCCGAGCTCCTCGCCGTAGAGGCGCTCGGCGGGGGCGCTGGTGCGCTCCAAAGCCAACTTGCAGACCGGCTGGCGGTGCTCGACCATGAAGGAGACGTCGCGCGCCCGCACCTCGAGCGCGGCGCGGCTGCCGTGGCGCCCCCCCGCGGGGTCATAGCCGAAGCCCGGGTCGAAGAAGCCGGCGTAGTGGGTTCGCAGCTCCCCGGCGGTCGGGTCGTAGGCCATCATCTCGGCGGCGATCTGGGGCGGGATGCAGACCCCCTCGGCCGAGAGCAGCAGGTAGAAGATCTCCGGCTCGAGCACGATCCGCCCCCCCGGCTCGGGATAGACCGGGTCCCAGTAGTCGGTCCAGCGGTAGGCGCGGATCCGTGAGAGGTCGATCGGCAGGCTGTTCTTCTTCGCCCGGTAGCCGACGATGCGGTCGCTGGGCCCGGAGAGGTCGACGCTGAGGAAGAGTCCCTCGGCGAGCGCCAGCTCGGACTCGCGCAGGGCGTGCGAGTCGAGGTAGAGCAGGGGGAACTCGGCCTGCAGCGAGCGGATCTCCGCGTCGGAGAGCCGCACCTCGCCACGCGCCAGGCGAAGCTGGTTGAGCGAGAGGCCGGTCTGCACCTGGATCGCGAACGAGCGCGGCACGACCTCGAGGTAGAGGCGGCCGTGGTAGCCGGGGCGGATCTCGTCGAAGCGGTGATGGCGGTCGGTGAGCACGCGGGTGAAGACGTCGAGCCGCCCGGTCGAGCTCTTCGGATTCGCCTTTGCCCGCACGTCGTCGGGCAGGGCCAGCTCCTCGATCAACGGCACCAGGTAGGGACGGTCGCGCTCCAGCACCGCGCCGTCGCGCAGGTCGACCTTCTGAAAGGCCAGGCCCTCGATCTTCTCCTCGACGGTCGAGTCGACATCGGGCAGGAAGCTGCAGCGGAGCGCCCAGGCGAAATCGCCGAGCCGCAGGTCGATGCTGGCGGGCTGGATCGCCTCCGGACGGATGCGGTAGTCGCCCGAGCCGATCCACTCGGCGCCGATCGCCTCGCTCAGGGCCTGCGAGGGAAGGACACCCGCAACCGCGCCGCGGGTCGGCTCGGTTGCCGCACCCCCTGCGGCTGCGCTCACGTCGCTCGTCATCTAGCCGAGATTATCCGGCGTGCCTCGGCGACCCCGAGGTAGGGAGTTAACGCAAACTCGGCAAGTTCCGGGAAGAATCGGTCGAGCCGAGCGGCTTCACCGGCCAACACGCGGCGCCCGAGCAGGGAGGCGATCCCGCCCACGACCGCCTCGTCGGCCGCGCCCGGCGGCCGACCGGCGCTGGTGCCCACCGGTGCGCCGTCGCGCAGACGGGGGACAAAGCTCTCGACCGCGCCCTGGAAGCGCCCGTAGACGCCCGGCCCCGCACGCAGCCCCTCGACCAGCAGCAGGTTCGCCTGCGCGGGCTCCGCCGCCAGCCGGTTGAGAGCCGCGGCGAGGCCGGAGCAGACTCCTTCCGCCCACTCGCTCTCCTCCCTGCACGCAGCCAGCACGTCGCCGCGCAGCCCCTCGACCGCCTCGTCATAGGCGGCGAAGAAGCACTCGTCCTTGCTGGCGAAGTGACGGTAGAAATCGCTCTTGGACACGCCCGCCAGGCTGCTGACCGCCGAGACCGTCGTGCGGTCATAGCCGTTGTCCTCGAGCGAGCCGGCGATCGCGGCGAGCAGTCGCTCCCGCTGATGTTCGGCGATGTACTCGCGCGAAAGACCGTGACGGCCACGTGGAAGCGGCTTCATGCAGTACTAAAGTCTGCCACTGCTAAGCACTTTTTGTCTGCTGGCCGGGCTGCTACTTGGCCCTGCCGGCGCCAAGGTAAGGCGCCGTGATGAACTCTGTGAGTTCGGGCAAGAGGTCCTCGGCCCGCTCGGCATCGCCGCGGCGGATCTGCTGATAGACGATCCAGGCGGCGCCACCGACGAGGGTCTCGGCGATCGTGTCGGGGAGGCGCGCATCCTTCGGCAGGGTCCGCTTCGTCAGCTCGACGAAGGTCTCCATCGCATCCTCGTAGCGCTTGGTTGTCGCCGGTGTCGCCGAGAGCGCCTCGACCATGCACATCCGAGCCAGGATGGGCTGTTCGGCGACGTAGCCCAGGAGGGCGGCCAGCCCCCCCTCGATCCGCTCCTGCCAATCGCCGTCCTCCCCGGCGCTGCCTTCCGCGACACGACCGAGAACCTCGTCGCGGGCGGAGTCGAAGGCGGCGAGGAAGACCTCCTCCTTGCCCTCGAAGTTGTCGTAGAGAGTTTTGCGCGCCACCCCGGCGCGTTTGACGATGTCGGAGATCTTCGTGGCCTCGTAACCTTGTTCCGCGGTCAGCTCGGCCAGGGCATCCATGATGCGGCGCTGCTTGTGCTGGGCGATGAACTCGCGTGACAGCGCAGGGCGTTCCCGCGCTCCCCCTTTTCCCCGTGGCGGCATGCGAGGAAGGATACCTGCGGGAGCGGAAATTCCAATGCGTGACAGGGACTTTCCTGGTACCATCGGAGTACCTGCATCTTTTCCAAAAGAAACGTGTAGGTTCCTTATGACGCAGAGGCCACCGGAGAGGGTAATGCTCAGCCAGGAGAAGCTGGCCGATGCGGTTGGAGATCGGTGGTCGGAGGCCGAACTCAGCGAGGCCGTCGCGCTGCTGACCCGGGCGGATGGTCGTTTTCCCGCCGGGGTGAGAACGCTGCCTGCGGATCTGGTGCGGACGATCCAACGGCAACGGCTGCTCGCGGCGATGATCAAGACGGTCACCGAGATCGGCTACAACACCCTCACCGTCCAGAACGTCCTCGCCCGGGCCGGCATCTCACGGCCGACCTTCTACGAGCAGTTCGAGGACAAGGAGGACTGCTTCCTGGCCGCGTTCGACGCCTCGGCGGCCCGGATGCGGCAGCGCATCGAGGCGGCCGTCGCCGACGCGGAGCCGGGCTGGCGCGAGCAATTGCGCAGCGGCATCGCGGAGTTGCTTCGCTTCATCGGCGAGGAGCCGGAAGAGGCGCGCACCGTGATCGTCGAGGCGCGGGCCTCCAGCCCGGCCGGGCTGCGTCGCCGCGACGAGCTGCTCGACCACTACGCCGGCTGCATCGACGCCCTGATCCGGGGGGAGCTGGATGAGGCCCCATCGGCGATCGCCGCCGCCGGAGTCGTGGGAGGGATCGAATCGGTGCTCTACGCCCGCCTGCAGAAGGGTGAGACCGACGACCTCGAATCGCTCCTCCCCTCGCTGATGTACTTCGCCGTCCTCACCTACGCCGGCGAGAAGGTGGCCGGCGGGGAGCTGGACGACCCGGCGCTCGCCTGAGCGCCTAGCGCTTGCGGCGCTTGCCGGAACGCTTCGCCGGACGGGCGGCGAGCCGCAGGGTTCGCTCGCTCTCTTTCTCGACCGCCTCCCCCATCGCGATCTGAAAGCTGGCCAGGAGAGCACCGGCGGCCAGCGGACGCATCCGTTCGAGCGCCTCGCTCATCCGCGGCCACTCCCCTTCGGGCCGACCGGCGCGGTCGAACGGCTGCCAGATCTCCTTGACGAAGAGCCCGACGAACGCACGGGCGACTCCATCGGCATGGCGGCGAAGTTTCTCCGCCGTGATCAGGGCGCCCTCGGCGCCGACCCCGAGCTCGGCCAGCTCGACGGCGGCGCTCAGCAGGTGAGGGCTGATCACCTCGATCCGTCCATCGGGGAGGCTGCGCAGGATGCCGAGCTTTTCGGCACGGCGGGTCAGCTTCGGGTCGGCCGCCCCACCCCAGATCCCGGTCAGCTCCTCCGCCTCGACGATCTCCGGCACCTCGTCTTCGAAGGGAGCCCGGAGGGCCCGGGTGAAGTCGAAGATCGCCGCCGCCGAGCCGTCGCCGCCGTCGAGCACGCGGCGAATCGCCTCCAGGTTGAGGCCGTCCGCCTGCATCTCCCGCGTCAGCTCGATTCGCGCCACGTGCTCCTCGCCGTAGTAGCCGGTGCGACCGCGCACGGTCGGCGGCGGCAGGAGCCCGCGCGTCTGGTGGGCGCGGATGTTGCGGACCGTCATCCCGGTGCGCTCCGCCAACTGGCGGATCGTCATCTCACCCTCGCCGGGCTTGGAACCCCCTTTGGAGTCCTTGCTGCTCATCCGAGCCAATGGTATGCGGCTAGCCGGTGAGCGGGAGCCGTTGGCCGTTCATCTCATCGGCCGCATCGGAGCAGAGGAAGGCGATCGCCTCGGCGATGTGCTCGGCGGGAGTGAAGGAGGCGAAATCGGCGTCGGGGTCCTGCTCACGCATCCGCGGGGTGAGGATCGCGTCGACGACGACGACGTTCGCGGTCGCCGCGGTGCCGGCGAAGCCGTCGGCGAGGGCCAGGGTCCAGGCCTCGGCCGCCGCCTTGGCCGCGGCGTAGGCGGCATTCGAGTTGGACGGCGCCTGCGCCTGCTTGGCGGAGACGAGGACGAAGCGCCCGTGCCCGGCGGCGAGCAGAGCGTCGTGGAAGGCGCGGCTGGTGTGCTGGACCGTGCGGATCAGCAGGTCGTGGAGCAGGTCCCAATCGGCAAGCGGCGCCTCGTGCAGCGGCTGCCCGCCGCGCCAACCGCCGACCAGGTGGAGAAGCCCGTCGACCCGGCCGAAGCGCCCGAGCAGATCGGCGCACCATCCCCGCGCCGCCTCCTCGTCAAGCAGATCGACAGCGCGCCCGTCCCAGCGCTCCTGCGGCAGACCAAGCTCGCCACCGATCTCATCGATCCGCCCCCGATCGCGATCGGTCCCGGCAATGGTGGCGCCAGCCGCCGCCAGGCGCTCGGCGACGAGCGGCCCCAGGCCACCGCCGATCCCGGCGATGGCATAGACCCGGCCGTCGAAACTCGCCAACCGACCGTCCAGGCTCCCCAACACGTTTTCCATGTCAGGGATGGAAAACGTGTTGGGGAGCCGTGCTCATAGTGGGGGAGACAGGATTCGAACCTGTGTAGGCAGAGCCAACTGGTTTACAGCCAGTCCCCTTTAACCACTCGGGCACTCCCCCGGAGGGCGACCGAGTTTATCCGGCCTCGACGCCGAGGCGGGCGGCCATTTGCTCGTTGAAGGCTTTGAGCGCGGACATCGGGCGCATGAAGACGGTCAGCTCCTTGACCTGGCCCTGCTCGTCAAGCTCGAGGAAGTCGATGCCCTCCAGCTCGCGATCGCCGACCCGGGCTTTGAAGCGCAGGACGACGGAGCTCCCCTCGGCGAGCTCGTCGGTGTAGCGGAAGTCCTCGAGGGTGGCGGCGACATGGGTGAGGACCTGCATCACGACCTCGCGGCCCTCGAAGCCGCGGAAGAGGATCGGGCTGTGCAGGACGACGTCCTCGCGCAACGTCGCGGTTGCGGCGTCTAGATCCTTAGCCTCGACAGCGAGGCGGAATGGGTGCGGCGTGGCCATGCACCCACCCTACGCCGTGGGATACTGCCCCGCAATGCTCGGCGACAAGTTCTACTCACGAGCCTCGCAGGCAATGGGCGCGACCGGGCTGCGCTGGACCGGCAAGCTCAACATTCCGCTCTACCGGCTGAGCGGCGGTCGCATCGGCGGCCACATCTCCAAAGCGCCAGTCCTGCTGCTGACGACGACGGGTCGCAAATCCGGGCAGCAGCGCACGGCCCCGGTCGTTTACTTGGAGGATGGCAAGAACCTGGTGGTAATTGGCTCCAACGCGGGCCACAATCGCACGCCAGCCTGGTCGCTCAACCTGAAAGCGAATCCCGCCGCCGAGGTGGAGGTGGGCCGCAAGAAACGACAGGTTCAGGCGCGGGTCGCCGAGGGCGAGGAGCGGGCCGACCTCTGGCGCAAGCACAACGAGCAGTACTCCGGCTTCGACGAATACGAGGCACGAACGGGGCGCGACATCGCCCTCTTTGTGTTGGAACCCGCTACTTCCTGACGAGGCCGGGACGTCGTCAGGCAAGGACACAGGGAGCGCCGTGTGCTCTGCACACAAGCGACCGAGGACACCGCCTGACGACGTCCCGGACCGTCAGGAGGCTTCGCGGAGCATTTGGGCCTCTGGCAGATGCTGAAGTTTTTTCAGCGTGTTGTTCTCGATCTGGCGAATCCGCTCGCGGGTGACGCCGAAGGTGTTGCCGACCTCCTCCAGGGTCAGCGGCTCGGTCCCTGTCAGGCCGTAGCGAAGCTCGATCACCTGCCGCTCGCGCTCGGGCAGGGCGGAGAGCGCCTTGCGCACCCCCTCCTTCTGCAGGTGTTCGCTCGCCTCTTCGAAGGGCTCGGCGACGGTGTCGTCGGCGACGAAGTCGCCCAGCTCCGAGTCGTCCTCGTCGCCGACCGGTTTCTCCAGCGAGACGGGCAGCTGGGCGACACGGAGGATCTCGCGCACTTCGCCGAGCGGCCAGCGCAGCTCCTCGGCGATCTCGGCCGGCTCGGGCTCGCGACCGAGCCGCTGGACGAGCTGGCGCTCGACGTGGGCGACCCGGTTGAGCTTCTCGACCATGTGCACCGGGATGCGGATCGTCCTCGCCTTGTCGGCGATCGCCCGGGTCACCGCCTGGCGAATCCACCAGGTGGCGTAGGTGGAGAACTTGTAGCCGCGCCGGTAGTCGAACTTCTCGACCGCCCGGATCAGCCCCAGCGAGCCCTCCTGGATCAGGTCGAGGAAGCTGAGGCCGCGCCCCAAATAGCCTTTCGCGATCGAGACGACCAGGCGCAGGTTGGCCTCGACCATCTGGCGCTTGGCGACCATGTCGCCGCGCTCGATCCGTTTCGCCAGTTCGACCTCCTGGCCGGCGGTGAGCAGGTCGACGCGACCGATCGAGCGCAGGTAGAGGCGCAGCGAGTCGAGGCTCGGTTCGATCGTCAGGTCGAGCTCCTGTTTGCGCGGCTGCCCGTTGCCCGACTCGGCCCGCTGCTCCTTGTAAGCGCTGACGCCGTCCTCGGCGATCACTTCGACCCCGTGCTCGACAAGGTGCGCGTGCAGGCCGGTGACCTGCTCCTTGGTCACCTCGACCTCCTCCAATGTGGAGGCGATCTGCTCGAAGGTGAGGTAGCCCCGCTCGCGGCCGAGCGCAACCAGCGCCTGGAGCTCCTGTGGCCCCATCGGCTGCTCGCTCGAATCCTGATTCAGTCCCTGCGGGACCGTCTCCAACGGCTCGATATCACTGCCTCCACTGCAACCCTGTTCCCCTCCCGGGGGCCGGCCCCAACGCTCCGGCTCCGCCAAGTATAGGGAGCTGTCGGCGAAGCCGATCGCCTACGCTTCTGCCCATGGCAACTCACTCCACCACCCCTCTCGCGGCAACCACCACCGACGTGCAGTCCGGAACCCCGGCCACCATGGTCAGCCTCTCGCGCGTCGGCGTGACCGGCGTGGAGAAGGTGATCCGGGTCAAGGCCGACGGGACGGAGAACCTCTTCCACGCCGACTTCGAGTGCTTCGTCGACCTCGAGCCCCGCCAGGCCGGCGTGCACATGTCGCGCTTCGAGGAAATCGTCGGCGAGGCGATCGACGAGGTCGTCCTCGGCGAGGCCTTCCGCGCCGAGATCCTCGCCGCGCACATCGCCCAACGGGTGCGCGAGCGCCAGGGTGGCTTGCGGGCCGAGGTCTCGGTGACGGCGCGCTACCCCGAGACGGTGACGACGCCCGCCAGCGGCCAGCGCACCCAGGAGATCTACGTCCTCTTCGGCACCGCGGTCGACTCGCTGCGCGGGACGCGGACGCTGACCGGCGTGCAGGCCCAGGGCATGACCGCCTGCCCCTGCGCGCAGGAGATGGTCGGTGGACTGGCCCGCGAACGCCTCGCCGAGCGGGGCTTCGACGCCGAGCAGATCGAGGCCGCGATCGAGGCCGTGCCGGTCGCGACCCACAACCAGCGCGGCATCGGCACCCTCCACATCGGCTGCCCCGAGGGCGGCCCGTCCTGGGTCGACGCGCCCGAGCTGCTGCGCATCGTCGAGCAGTCGATGAGCTCGGAGATCTACGAGCTGATGAAGCGGCCCGACGAGCTCGCTGTCGTCGCCAAGGCCCACGCGCAACCGCGCTTCGTCGAGGACTGCGTGCGGGAGATGGTGCGCCGCGTCATCGAGGACTACCCCGACCTGCCCGGCGAGGCCTTCGTGATGGCTCGCCAGGAGAACCTGGAGACGATCCACCGCCACAACGTGGTCGCGGAGCGCTACGGCAGGCTCGACGACCTGCGCGCCGAGCTGGCGAGCGGCGAGCACGAGCGCCGGCACACGACCATGCGTGAGTGGCTAGAGGCCCCCGCGAGCTGACCCGTCGAGTGACCTCGTCTGCGCTTCGGCGAGGCGGCGACGCAGGCCGAGGAAGTAGTCGGCGCCGCTGATCAGGGTCGCGGCAACCGCCAGGTAGACCAGGACGTCGACCCAG
>DASSXC010000307.1:0-20593 GCA_035704205.1 Solirubrobacterales bacterium
AGCGACGCGTGCGGCTCGAGGAACCAGGCCCAGTGCGCGAAGGTGAGCAGGCGATCGAGCGGCGTCACGTTGCCGGGCCTGGTCAGCGCCCGCTGCAGCCGCGCGTTGGGCAGGCTGCCGGCGCCGATCAGCCGGTCGATCCGGATCGGGTAGCGGACCTTGAGCCGCGCCCGCAGCCGCTCGGGGTCGTCGTAGGGCAGCTCGTGGACCATCGTGAAGGCCCACATCTGCAGCGCGTACATCGCCACGTCGCGCTTGCGCGAGCGCGGATAGAGAACCGCAAGGCCGAGCGGCCCGGCGGCGCAGGCCGCGATCGTCGCCGGGGCGGGGACTCGGGCCCGCCGACGCAGCAGCGGCACGGCGATCGCCGCCCCAATCGCCGCCGCCGCCCCGGCGCGCACAGCCTTCCTTAATACGGGGGATGGCCTGGAACGCATCGCCATGAGGCGGGCGAGTATAGGAGCAGGCCGCCGCAAGCCGGGCGGCGTGCGCGCGGCGGGACGCCCCCTTGCGTGATTAGAATGGCCGCGCTTTGGCGCCCCACAGTCCTGGCACTGACCAGATCGACACGCTGCTTTGGATCGGCTTCGTCGCCGCGACGATCCTCGTCGTCGCGGTCGTCGGCGCGCTGCTCTACGTGCTGCGCCGCTACCGCGCCGAGCGTGGCGCCGAGCCGCGCCAAATCACCGGCGGGCGGCGGATCCAGGTTCGCGTCGGCGCCGTCCTGGGAATCTTCGCCGCCGTGCTGTTCGTGCTCAGCGTCGTCTACACCGACAAGGCCCGCGAGACGCCGGCCACCGGCAGCGCCGGCCTGCAGGTCTCCCACTCCGAGCCGCTGAAGATCGCGACGACCGGGCAGCAGTGGCTGTGGCGCTACGACTACCCGAACGAAGCCTTCTCCTATTACAAGCTCGTCGTCCCGGTCGATACCGCGGTCGAACTGGACCTCGTCTCGACCGACGTCGTCCACACCTGGGACGTGCCGGCCCTGGCCGCAAAGAGCGACGCGGTGCCCGGCAAGACCAACCACGTCGTCTTCAGCGCCGACGAGGAAGGCACCTACTTCGGCCAGGCGGCCACCCTGTCGGGCGAGGCTTACGCCTCGATGCGAACCGAGGTCGAGGTCGTCTCGCCGGATGAATACGAAGCCTTCATCGAGGGGGAGAAGAAAGACATTCAGGCCGCACAGGATCGCGTCGTCAGCCTGATCGAAGAAGGGAAGACCCCATGAGCGCGCGGAATCCCGAGCTGGTCATCGACGGCTTCCCGTCACGCCGCCCCCGCTGGGTGGAGATCGCCACCAGCGCCGACCACAAGGACCTCGGCCGGATCCTCGTCAGCGGCGCCCTCGGCTTCCTCGTCATCGCCCTGGTCGAGCTGCTGCTGATGCGGCTGCAGCTGGCGATCCCCGAGAACACCTTCCTCGAGCCGGTCACCTTCAACCGGATGCTCTCGCTCTACGGCGCGACCGCGATCTTCTTCTTCGCGCTGCCCCTCGCCGTCGGCTTCTTCTACTACGTGACGCCGCTGCAGATCGGCGCCCGCGGGACGGCCCTGCCACGGCTCGGCCAGATCGGCACCTGGCTCTTCGTCGCCGGCGCCACCGTCCTCTACGCGGGCTTCCTCTTCACCCCGAGCGAGGCCGGCGTCAACCCCCTGCCGCCGCTTTCCGGGATCACCTTCCTGCCCAACAACGGCGTCGACGCCTGGGCCGCGGCGACCGGGTTGGCGACGCTCGGCTTCGTGCTGATCGCCGTCGACCTGGTGGCGACGCTGCGCCGCCTGCGCGCCCCGGGAATGGCCTGGCGGCGCCTGCCGGTCTTCTCCTGGGCGGCGGCGATCTGCTCCTGGCAGCTGCTGGTGATCGGGCCGGTGATGCTGGCCGCGATCACGATGCTGCTGATCGATCGCAACTTCGACGGGATCTTCTTCGCCGGTGATGCGGGCGGCTCGCCGCTGCTCTGGCAGCACCTCAGCTGGATCTTCTTCGCCGGCACGTACATGCTGATCCTGATCTTCGCCCTCGGCGCGATCGCCGAGATCGTCCCCGCTCTCTCGCGCAAGCCGCTGTTCAACCGCGGCGCCGTGATCGGCTCGCTGGTGGCGATCGCCGTCCTCGGCACGCTCGCCTGGATGCAGAACATGTACACGGCGCCGATCGGGATCGGCTGGAAGTACTTCGCGATGGCGATGTCGCTGGCCCTGATCGTCCCCTTCGGGCTGATCTTCTTCAACCTGATCGCGACGCTCTCCGGCGGCACGGTGAAGATGCGGGCGCCGCTGCTCTTCGCGGCCGGCGCGCTCGCCGCGATCTCGGTCGGGCTCGCCGCCGAGGCGTCCCACTCGATGGTCGCCCTGGGCTGGCGCCTGCAGCACACCACCGACAGCACCGGCGCAACTCACTTCGCCCTGATCGGCGGCGCCGTCTTCGGCGGCTTCGCGGCGCTGCACTGGTGGTTCCCGAAGATGACCGGGCGGACGATGGGCGAGACCCTCGCCCGCTTCTCCTTCTGGACGATGGTGCTCGGCACGCTCCTGACCTTCGTCCCGCTGATGCTCGGCGGCACCTTCGAGGGCGAGGTGATCGACGCCTACAAGTTCTTCAACGACAGCGACCTCAACGCCTACAACCTGATCGCCACGGTCGGCTCTTTCGTCCTCGCCGTGGGGGTCTTGATGACGGTGGTCAACGCAATCCTCAGTCGCGAGGGCGGCGCCCCAGCCGGACACGATGCCTGGGGCGGCGACTCGCTCGAGTGGTTCGCCCTCTCGCCCCCCGACCCGCACAACTTCGACCTCCTTCCCGATGTGCGCAGCCCCAGGCCGATGCGCGACATCCGCGAGGCGATCGCCCACCGCAGCGCCCGTGCCGAGCGCCCGGCCCGCGAATCGCAGCCGGTAGCGTAGGCCCATGAGCGGCGCCCAAACGGCTGCCATCCCGCAGCGCACCGTCGCGCCCTCGTTGCTGCGCGACTTCATCACCCTGACCAAGCCGAAGGTGCAGTCGCTGCTGCTCTTCACCACGGTGACGACGATGTACGTCGCCGGCGACCCGTCGCTGGGGCTGGTCTTCCTCACCTGCCTGGGCGGCGCCCTCTCCGCCGGTGGAGCCGGCGCGATCAACCACGCGATCGACCGCGACATCGACCGCACCATGGCTCGCACCGCCAGCCGCCCGGTGGCCAGCGGCCGCATCTCGGCGCGGACGGCGATCGGCTTCGGCGCCCTGCTCGAGCTCTCCTCCTTCACCCTGCTGGCGCTGGCGGTCAACCCGCTCGCCGCGGCGCTCTCCTTCTCGGGCTTCGCCGGCTACGTCTTCGTCTACACGCTCTGGCTGAAGCGCACGACGCCGCAGAACATCGTCATCGGCGGCGCCGCCGGCGCAGTCCCGCCCCTGGTCGCCTGGGCCGCGGTCACCGGCAGCCTCAGCGGCACCGCCTTCTACCTCTTCGCGATCGTCTTCTTCTGGACCCCGCCCCACTTCTGGGCGCTCTCGCTGCTGATGAAGGACGAGTACGCAAAGGCCGGCGTGCCGATGTTGCCGGTGGTTCGCGGCGAGGACGAGACCCGCCGCCAGATCCTGCTCTACACGATCCTGCTCTACGCGGTGACGCAGCTGCCCTTCTGCGCCGGCGGCTTCGGGGTCGAGTACCTGGCTGCCTCGATGGCTCTCGGCGCCGGCTTCATCTACTGCGCCGTGCGCCTGCTGCGCAGCGCCGACCGCCGCTGGGCCCTGCGCACCTACCTCTTCTCGCTCGCCTACCTGGCCCTGCTCTTCCTGGCGATGCCGCTCGACCAGTTGGTCTGACGGCGTGCCTGCCTGATAGAAATCCGGCCGTGGATCGCGAGACCTCGAGACGGGACATGGGCGCCGGCCTGCTGGCCGGGGGGATCGCCGCGGGCGTCTTCGCCCTCTGCTTCGTCGCCGCCGTGCTCTACATAGCCTCATGAGCGCGGAGCGGAAGATCCCCGAGCCCGGCGAGCTGGTCTACCCGGCGCGCCCCTCCTGGGCACCCGCCTTCTTCGCCTTCGCCGCCGCCCTGGCGGTCTGCGGAGTCTTCGCCGAGGGCTTCATGGTCCGCGGCTGGATCTACTCGATCATCGGCCTCGTCGTCCTGCTCGTCGCCCTGCGCGGCATGGTCAGGAGCGCGACGCGGGACTACTTCCGCCTGCCGCGCCGGCAGCATGCGCGTGGAGCCGTCCTGCCGGTCGAAACCATCTCGCCCCCGCGCTCTTAAGCGCCGAGGCGCTCAGTCTGGCGACATTCCCGAGGTCGCTCCGGCCGACGTCCAGACCCTGACGATGTCGCGGATCGAGAGCACGCCGGCGACGTCGCCCTCTTCGAAGACGACGAGGTGACGAATGCCGCGGGTCGACATCTCGGAGGCGGCCCGCTCGAGGCTCCAGCCGGGTGACGCGGCTATGACACCCTCGCTCATGTGCTCGGAGACGAGCTCGGTATCTGGGTCCTCGCCGCGGCCAAGCGAGTTGAGGATGTCGCGCTCGGTGACGATGCAGGGCACCGGGCGCTCGTCGTCGGTGACCAGCGCCGCCCCGATGCCCTTCTCGACCATCATCGTCGCCGCCTCGCGCAGCGTGTGCGACGGTCCAACGGTCAGCACCACCTCCGACATCCCGTCCCGTACCTGCATTCGCGTCCCCCTCCTTCGCCTTTCGCGGGTTAGTGATGATCGACTCAAGCCTACCCCACGAAGCCCCGTCCGCACGCAGCTTTGGAGCGGCCCCGACGTATAGACTCCGGCCCGCTCCGCGCCCCTGAAGATGCCCAAGCAAACGACCCCGATCCGAGTCCTCCCCGCCCTTGCCGCCCTGGCTGTCGTGGCCATCGCGGCCTCTGGCTGCGGAACCAGCACGGCCGACGAGGAGCGGGGCCGCGTCCTCTTCGTGCAGAAATGCGGCACCTGCCACTCGATGGCCCAAGCGGGCACGACGGCTCAGATCGGGCCTGACCTCGACGACGCCTTCGCCGCCGCCCGCGAAGCCGGTGAGGGTGGCGAAACCATCGAAGGGATCGTCGAAGCGCAGGTCGAGTTTCCGCGTCCCAGCACCGCCAACCCCGCCGCCTCGATGCCGGCGGATCTGGTCACCGGCCAGGACCTCGAGGACGTCGCCGCCTACGTCGGGATGTACGCCGGCGTGCCCGGCGCGGCGCCGCCCAAGGTGCCCGGCGGGCCGGGCGCACAGGTCTTCGCCAGCAACGGCTGCGGTGGCTGCCACACGCTCGCCGAGGCGGAATCGGGCGGCACCGTCGGACCGAACCTGGACGAAGTCCTGCCGGGCCAGACCCTGGCGATGATCGAAGAGGACATCGCCGATCCCAACGCCTCGATCGCCAAAGGCTTCCCACCCAACGTGATGCCGGCCGACTACGCCCAATCGCTGACGCCGAAAGAACTCAAAGACCTGGCGCAGTACCTGCTGGAAAGCACCCAGTCCGGCGGCGGCTCGAAAAGCAAAGGCGGCTGATCGCGGGGCCGCTCGCGGCCGCTGACATCATCTGAGGACGCATGGGGACCCGCCTCAAAGACCGCCTCGACATCTCTCCCCAGCGCTACGCCCAGGTCACGCTCGTCGCGCTCGCGGCGCTCGCATTGATCGTGCTCACCGGCGCCGGGGTGCGGATCACGGGCTCCGGCCTCGGCTGCCCGGACTGGCCCAAATGCTACGGCGGCACCGTGCCCCCGCTCGACACCCATGCGGTGATCGAGTACGGCAACCGGGTGCTCACCGGCTTCGTCGGCCTCGCCGTGATCGCCGCCAGCGCCCTCGCCTGGTTTCGACGCCCCTTCCGCTGGCACCTCGCCTTCTTCGGTGCCCTGCTGCCGCTCGGCGTGATCGGGCAGGCGATCCTCGGCGCCCTCGTCGTCAAGCACCACCTCGCCCCCGGGCTGGTGATGGGCCACTTCATCCTCTCGATGCTGCTGCTCGACGCCGCCTTCGCCCTCGCCTGGTGCTCGCGCTACGAACCCGGGGAGCGGGGCTTCTCGACCGACCGGCTGGGGGTTTGGACGGTGCGGGCGCTGATCCCGCTCGGCCAGCTGACGATCCTTGCCGGGACGATCGCCACGGCCTCGGGGCCCCACGCCGGCGCTCACGACGGCCAGCTGGTCCACCGCTTCACCTTCGAGGGCACGGGAACCCTGGAGTGGGTCGTGCAGCGCCACTCCGCCATCGCGGCCGTGTTCGGCTTCGCAGCGATCGCCGTCTGGCTGCTCCTACGCCGCCCCGGGGGCGACAGACGCGCCGTCAAGCCGCTGAGCGCCGTAATCGGCCTGCTAGCCCTCCAAGGCGCCGTAGGAGGCCTGCAGTGGGCCCTGGAGCTGCCCGGCGAGCTCGTCTGGATCCACGTGGCCCTGGCGACGATCGCCTGGCTGGCGATGCTGTGGACGGTCGCCACTGCGGGGCGCCTGGAGCCTAAAGAGGCACGGGCGCAGCTAAGCCAATCTGACTTACCCGCTGAGCACTCCACCCCCGCACTGACTCAGAGTTGAATCAGCATGATCGTGAGGAATGTGCCAATCAAGCCCGTAAATGAGGCAAACAGCGCAATACAGAGCATCATCAAGGTGCGATGAAAGCCGCGCATGCCGTCCTCGAGCGCCGCAAAGCGCAAGTCGAAGCGGGACTCGATCGATTCGAATCGGGCGTTGATTTCGCTTCGAAGATCCTGAATCCCTTGCTCCACCCGATTTAACCGCTGGTCGATTTGTTCGAACCGCTGGTCGACCTGCTCAAAGCGCTGGTCCACCTGTTCGAACCGCTGGTCCACCTGTTCGAACCGCTGGTCCACATGACGAAAGCCTTCATCGACCTGGCGCTTGAGCCCGTCGATCCGATCGTCGCTCCAACTCGGTCTTGCCGTCATCGCCTCCATGATCGCAGATCGTAAGACAACAAGTTGCGCAAATGGTGCGCTGAAACAAAATCTTGTGAGGAGACTTTGTCAATTCTTTGCAACGTGCTCGGTCGCCAAATCGACGACCACATGGGTGATCGGCAGGTCGATCTCGCTGCGGGCCCGGTCGACCACACCGTGTTCCAGCCAGCGCGAGCGGTGCGGGGGGTGGGTCGAGATGACGATCTCATCGGCGGGGAAGACGCGGAGCGCATCCTCGATCGCAACGTTCGGGTCCGAATCGCCGATCTCACCCCTTGCCTTCAAACCCTGTCTGTCGATCTCGATCAGAGAGAGCTCCATCCGCTGCCGCGCCAACTCGATCGCTTCGTCGACGTCGGAGGCCCAGTGCTCGGCTCGCGAGACGGCCAGAGCCGGCGTGACGACCAGAATCTCGCAGTCCCTGTTGCGACAGCGCTCACGGATCTCCTCCAGCAAAGCCTCACCGCCAGCCGTCTCGTTGGCGACGACGAGCAGCCTGTGCTTGCCGTCCCCGCCCCGGGTCAACGCAACGCTGCGCGGCAGCGAGCCACGCGAGCTCCGGTAAGCCACACCAGCCCCGAAACCAAGCAGCAGCGCCGCCCACACAACCCCAATGACCGGCCGGGTCAACAGCGTCAACAAGATCACCGACACCGCCGCAACCCCAATCACAACCACCCACCGAAACGCATCGGCCTCGGATCTCAGCGGATTGTGCATACCCCTAGTTTTACCGCGGGACTAAAAAATGCAAACGGCCTAGCCGACTCGGAACCGACTAATCGCGTCGTCACCCACGTCCAAGCCGTAGAGCCAGCGCCCGTCGGGGCTGAGCAGCAGCTGGCTCATCTTGTAGAGGCCCGAGCCGTAGCCTCGGCGGCTGCCGGTCTCGACGACCTTGGAGCAGGCCCCGTTCCCGTCGGGGCCGAATTTCGCGTCCGCGGTCATGCAACCGAGATACGAGAGATTTCCGCTTGCGGGATTGCGCTTGAAGGCGGCGAGCGAGGAGTCCGCGCCCGCCGCGACGTAGAGACGGCGACCGTTCCTGCTCACCACGACACCACGGGCGCCGCTCAAGCCGGTGCCGTCCGCCAGCCGGCGGGCGGCCGGGATGATCGTGCAGGTGGGCGATTCCCGCGTAGCGGCGATGCACGCCGTCGCGGTCAGGTCACCGGTCCCTCGGTTGCGCTTGAAAACCTCCAGCGACCCGAACATCGAGGTCGCGTACAGCGAGCGGCCGTCGGGGCTCAGCGCCAGGCCGGTGGGTGCGTCGAGCCCGCCGTAGGAATGGCGCCCCGCGGTCCGCGCCAACGTGCAGGCCGGCTGCAATCGCTTGTTCTCCGTGATGCAGCTGCGGAAGCCGATCTTGCCATTGGCCGGGTTGAGGTCGAAGGTGGCGACGCTGCCACCGTGCTGGTTGGCCAGGTAGAGGCTGCGCCCATCCGGCGCGATCAGCGGGCCGCGCGGATCGTCGATCACGTCCTTCTTGGTGCGGACGCACGGCGGCGAGTCGCCGGGCAGCGCCGTCAGGCAACCCTCGTAGCTGAGCGCGCCGCTGCCGGGGTCGCGCTGGAAGGTGGTGATGGCGAAATCCTGCGCGACGTAGACGAAGTGGTCGTTGGGGCTGATCACGATCCCCACCGGATCCCTCAGGGCAGGGCTCGACATGGTCGGGTTCGGCGGCGCGCCCGGAAGCATCGTGCACAGCCCGGGGTTGTCGTCGTTCATTTCGGTGCTGCCGGTGACGCAACTGCGGAAGCTCAGCGAACCGCCGAGGGGATCGCGGGCAAAGACCATCACGGTGCTGTCGCCGCCGTTGACGCCGCTGGTGGTGTAGACGAAGCGGCCGTCGTGGCTGACGGCAACTGCGTTGACGAGGTTCAGGCCCGAGCCGGTCGTCGTCTTGACCGTGGCGAGCTCGGTACACGGCCCGCCGAAGTTCCCGGTCAGGCAGTCCACGAAGGAGAACGCCCCACTTGCCGCCTTTCGCCGGTAGTTGACCACCGACGAGTGCTCGGAGCCGGTCACGTACAGCGAAGCGCCGTTCGGCGCCAGCGCCATCGCGCTGGGACGGGCAAACGCCTGGTCGAAGTCGTCCGCCGGCGACCCGAGCCTGCAGCCCCCCTTCTGCGCGACCTCGGGGTTGGCCGTGACGCAGCCAGCGAAGGAGACCCCCAGGCCGTTGCCGGCCGGACGAGCGATCGCCGGGGCAGCCGAGACCACGGCAACCACAGCGAAGGCCACAGCTACTGCCACCGGTATCCCGAACCGCCTGCGTCTCACCAAGGCCACCATCGCGCTCGAGCGAAGCTTAGCCGCAGCGCAGCCCGCTCGACGGCGGCCGAAGGCTTTGCGATGATTCAGACATGAAGCAGCAGCTTCACATCAAGGTCAGCGGTGGCCTTGAGGGTGATTTCCTCGTCACCGAGGAGCGTGGCAAGGATGAGTTCGTGATCGTCCGCGAGCCAGAGCCATCCTTGAAGGCCTTGCGAGAACGCTCTGGTGCCAGAGAGCTGACCGATGAAGAGTGGAAAGACTTCATCGCCGAGCACGGCCCCCACATGCTCCCCACGGACTGGCGAGGGCTAAGCCATGGCCGACAAGGAGCGGCGCTTCCCGGCGCAATTCGATGACGAGTGGTGGGAGGCCGACCTCGCACGCTCCAGCCCGGCAGGCCAGCGCGTCGCGGAAGAAACGCGCAAGGAATACCAGCACGAAGGCATGGTCTTCCGACCCGAGGTGGCCGACCGCCAAAATCGTGCTCCGTTATCTGGCCTTTGGAGTTCGCCATCGTCCAACGGACTCCCATGCCGAAACCGTCTACCAGATCGCCCACCGGCGATTGACTGCTAGTCAAACTCCCTGACGGTCGCGAGAACCAAGCAGGTCGGGGGATGCAGGGAGGGCGACGAGGGGCGCACTTTGGCGCGTGACCCGAGGAGACCGACCGAAGACCCCGAGATGCGCCGGTTATCGCGGCCGTCAGAGGATGTAGACGGCGGTGTAGACGATGATCCACATCACGTCTACGAAGTGCCAGTAGATGCCGGGGACCTCCACGCCCAGGTGATCCTTTGCCTTGGGGCCGAAGTGGCCGCGGAAGGCGCGGATCGTGGCGAAGCTGAGCAGCATCAGGCCGACGAAGACGTGGGCGCCGTGGAGGCCGGTGAGGCCGTAGAAGATCGAGCCGAAGGCGAGGTCGCGAGCGCTGAAGCCGATGTGCACGTACTCGTTGATCTGGATGAAGAGGAAGGTGGCGCCGAGCAGCCAGGTCAGCACCAGGCCGAGCTTCAGGCCGTTGCGGTTGCCGCGGCGGATCGACTCCAGCGCGTAGTGGATGGTGAAGCTCGAGGAGACCAGGATCGCCGTGTTGATGCCGGCAACCGGGACGGGCAGCTCGTAGGGATGCGGCGGCCAGGTCGGCGGGTCGACGACGACGCGGAGGAAGAAGTAGGAGGCGAAGAACGCCCCGAACAGCATGATCTCCGAGACGATGAAGAGGAAGATGCCCAACGTCTGCCGGTCGATCCGCGAGCTCTGGTTGGCCTCGGGCGGACCGTGGTGCTCCTCCTCGTGGGTGTGGCCGAGTGCGACGGTCGCGCTCTCCATCAGGCCTCCTCTCCCTCCGCCACGGCGGCGGCGACCGCCTTCGCGGGCCGGCCGACCTCGAGGTGCTCGACCTGCTTGTCGGTGATCTCGCGGGTGCGCCCGATCAGGTCCTCGTCGAGCCAGCGCGAGCCCTCCCCGGCGAAGGTCGAGATCAGCACCTCGTCGATCCGGTAGTGCTCGATCGCGTTCTGCACGGCGTGGAAGGGATCGGGGCTCATCGGCTGGCCGGTGGCATCGATGTCGGCGCGGTAGAGCTCGGCGAGGGTCGAGGCGAGGTCGCGGACGATCTCCGGCTCTGAAACGTCCTCGGCGCGCGGGCAGATGATCGTGTAGCGGTGCGGATGCCCGGCGGCACGCTCCTTCAGCCTCGCGACCAGGTCCGGCGCGGCGACGGTTTGGGTGGCGACGACGAGGGTGTGGCTTTTCTCCCAGCTGATCGAGTCGTCCTGGACGCGCACCGGGATGTGCGTCACCGCCACGTCGGGCTCGAAGTGGTCCTTCGCCCACTCGACGAGATCCTTGCGGGCGAAGCCGAAGCGCGTTCCGGAGCGGCAGGAGAGCAGCACCTCGCCCGGTTCGTGGGCGCGCACCGCGTCGTCGAGGGCGAGCGCTGGATCGCGGTCCATGACCTCGCCGACCGACTCGACCGCGTACTCGGAGAGGATCGACATCGTCACCTCGACCCGCGCCCTGGCGGCGTCGCGCAGCTCCCCCGCGTCGATCAGCTGGCCGACTGCGGGCTGGTTCTGCGGCGCGGCAACCGCGACGAAGGGCACCTTCTCGGCTCGCTCGGCGACGGCCTGCAGCAGCTTGCGGCCACCGGCGACCTCGTTGAGGAAGACCAGCAGCGGCTGCGCCTGGGCTGCCTCCTCGCTCACGTCTGCCCCACCACGGTCGGCTCAGGCTTGGCGGCCTCGGCGCCGTCGCCGGCCATGATTGCGTGGCGAGCGCCGGGAACGCCGAACTCATAGGGGCCGCCGACGACCCGCGGGATCTCGTCGAAGTTGAAGATCGGCGGCGGCGAGGAGACCTGCCACTCGATCGTGTTCGCCCGCCAGGGGTTGGCGTCGGCGCGCGGCCCGAAGCGCCAGCTGACGATCATGTTGTAGAGGAAGACGAGCTGGACGGCGCCGAGCATGAAGGCGCCGCAGCTGATCAGGAGGTTCCACTCGCCGAACTGGGTCGCGTAGTCGGCGACGCGGCGGGGCATCCCGTCCATCCCCACCCAGTGCATCGGGATGAAGGTGACCCAGGTGCCGATCACGGTCCCCCAGAAGTGGACCCGGCCCAGTTTCTCGTCGTACATCCGCCCGGTCATCTTGGGGAACCAGTGGTAGATGCCGGCGAAGATCGTGAAGACCGAGCCGCCGAAGAGGACGAAGTGGATGTGGGCGACGATGAAGTAGGTGTCGGAGACGTGGATGTCGATCGGCACCATGCCCAGCATCACGCCGCTGATCCCGCCGATCGTGAAGGTGACGATGAAGGCGAGGGCGAACAGCATCGCCGTCGAGTAGGTGTGGATCTTGCCGAAGTAGAGCGTGCCCAGCCAGGAGAAGATCTTGATCCCGGTCGGCACCGCGATCAGCAGCGTGGTGATCATCATCGGCACGCGCAGCCAGCTGAACATCCCGGCGACGAACATGTGGTGCGCCCAGACCGAGTAGCTGAGCACGACGATCCCGATCAGCGCCAGGGCCATCAGCCGGTAACCGAAGATCGGTTTGCGGGCGTGGGTGGAGATGACCTCGGAGATGATCCCGAAGCCGGGCAGCATCATGATGTAGACGGCCGGGTGCGAGTAGAACCAGAAGATGTGCTGGTAGCTGACCACGTCGCCGCCGCCGGCGAACTGGAAGAACTGGGTGCCGAGGGCGCGGTCGAAGAGGACCATGAACTGGGCGCCGGCGATGAAGGGCGTCGCGGCGACGACCAGCAGCGAGGTGGAGAGGTTGGCCCAGACCAGCAGCGGCATGCGCCAGAAGGTCATTCCGGGCGCACGCATGGTGATGATCGTGACCAAGAAGTTGAGCGCGGTCGCGATCGAGGAGGCGCCGGCGAACTGCACGCCCAGGTTGAAGAAGGACTGGCCCAGGGGGGCGCCGGTGGAGAGCGGCGCGTAGCCGGTCCAACCGGCGTCGAAGGCGCCGCCGGGGGCGAGGAAGCTGCCGATGAAGAGCAGCCCGGCAAGCGGCAGCATCCAGAAGCTGAGCGCGTTGAGGCGCGGGAAGGCCATGTCCGGCGCGCCGATCATCAGCGGCAGCACGTAGTTGGCGATGCCGGCGAAGACCGGGATCACGAAGACGAAGATCATCAGCACGGCGTGGGTGGAGAAGAGGCTGTTGTAGGTGGCGGCGTCGACGATCTGGGTGCCGGGCTGCGCCAGCTCGGCCCGGATCAGCATCGCCATCAGCCCGCCCACGAAGAAGAAGAAGAAGGTCGTGACGATGTACTGGATGCCGATCACCTTGTGATCGGTGTTGAAGCGGAAGTAGTCCTTCCAGCTCTTGGCGCCGTGCTGCGAGTGGTCCTCGGGGATGGTCGGCATCCCAGCGGCCCAGCGCAGCCAGTAGTCGAAGCAGCCGAATCCGGCGAGGAAGCCGAGTGGGCCGGTGACGAGCGGCACGACGACGTGCGGGTAGCCGGTCTGCTCGGTCTGCCAGATCGGCAGGCCGGAGATGTCGCGCAGGACGACGACCAGGCCGACGCCGAAGGCGGCCGCCAGCACGGCGCCGAGCAGGCCTCGAATCCATCCCGGTTGCTTGATCGCGGCGACCATCAGATCTGCTCCTCCATTATGCCCCGCCCGCCCCCAGGGGAATCGGGTCGGTTTCGGTGTCCTGGCGGATCGTCTCCAGATAAGGATCCGGCACTTTCTCTTTCAGCCCGGCGATCCATTTGCGGAAGTCGGCCGCCGGTTCGACCACGACCTTCGCCCGCATCGAGGCGTGGCCGAAGCCGCAGAGCTCGGTGCAGATCAGCTGGTAGGCCCCCGGCTTGTCGGGGGTGACGATCGCGGTCGTGGTGATGCCCGGGACGTTGTCTTTCTTGATCCGCCACTCGGGCACCCAGAAGGAGTGGATCACGTCCAGCGAGTGCATTTTGAACTGCACCTGGCGGTCGAGCGGGACGTGCAGCTCGCCCTGGGAATAGGCGTTGTCCTTGCCCGGATAGCCGAAGCTCCAGGCGTACTGCTGGGAGAAGACGTCGACGGTGAGCGGGTGGTCACCGACCTCTTCGATGTCGCTGAGGACCGACCAGCTGTAGCCGGCGCCGAAGAGGACGATGATCGTCGGGATCAGCGTCCAGGCGACCTCGAGCCGCGTGTTGCCGTGGATCGGCTCGCCGTCGGATTCGTCGCCGGGCTTGGCTTTGAATTTCCACAGGGCGTAGAAGAGCATCACCATCACCAGCGAGAAGACGAAGGACGAGAGGACGATCATCACGTTGAGCAGATCGTCGATCTTCGGCGCGGCAGTCGAGGCGCCCTGGCCATCCCAGTTGATCGGCACCATCACCGCCGAGATCACCACGGTCAGGACAATGGTGGCGGCAAACATCTTCGCTATCGGCAGACGGCCCATCATCGGCGGCCCGGCATTCTATGCAAGCGGCAGACGGTCAAGCTCGCCCCGCGAAGCAGCGATCACGCCACGGGCCACCCCCTCCCAGCTCCAGAGCCGGCGCGCAGTAGCCACAAGCGCCCCACGCGCCTCCTCCCGCTCAGCCTCCGGAAGCTCAAGCCAACCGTTGAGCCGTTCCGCAATCGCCTCTACAGCTCCCTCTTCGACCGGGAAAGAGGTCAGCTCCCCCACCTCAGCCGGCAGCGCGGCCGCCAGCTCCTTGGAGACCTCTTTCATGCCGGAGTGTCCAGCCGACACGGGCAGCACCCCACAGGCAGCGGCCTCGGCAGCGACCATCCCAAACGCCTCCGGGAAGGTGCTCGGCATGACCAGCGCCTCCGCATCCGGCAGCAGCTCGGCAACCTCATCGTGCTCCAGCCGGCCGATGAACTCGACCGAATCGGCGACGCCTTTGGCCGCTTCCAGATAGCCCTCAGGCGGATCAGCCAGAAACGCACCAAGAATCGACAGCGGCTCCGCAGAACCGCCCTCGAGCCCCCGCCCCAGCTCCGCGACCTCCCGCGCATCGTCGAGATCACCGCGATCGAGCGCCGCAAGCAACCGACGCAGCCCATCCTCGTACTCGCCATAGCCGGCGATTTCCAACTTGGCCTCAGGGTGCTCAGCTTTAACCAATGGCCACGCAGCTATCAATAGATCGACGCCCTTCGAGACGATCAGCTTGCCGACGAACACAACCCTTCCGTCCGCTGGTGGTCCACCCCGCGACAGGACCCGTGGTCGAAAGCGCTCCGTATCTACGCCAGGCGGCCCCAACCGCGTCTTCTCCTGCAGCCCCTCAACCTCCGGCAGCGCCGCCCAGAGCGACTCCGCGGTATGCCGAGAGCCGACCAAGACGCAACTCGCGGCATTCATGCCCTCTTCGGCATATGGCAGAAACCGCGGGTCCGGTTTGACCGTGTACTCCAAAGCCGAGCCGTGGATCTTGGCCGCGAAGTCGCCGATCTCGGCGCGGGCCAGGATCGCGGGGCCCATCACGAGATGCCCCGCCAGGGCAACGTCGAACCCGCCCGTGGCATCGGCGACCTCGCGCACGGCGGTGACGTTCGAGTCGATGTAGCGATCGAGCTCTTGGTCCGTCAGTTCGGAGAACGTCTTGACCTCGAACCCCTCATAAGGGTCCTTAACGTAGACCGGAAGCAACCCGTGGATATCCGGATTGTGAATCTGGACCCCCTCGATCTGGACCCGGCGGTCCTGGCAGAGGAGATGGACCTCGTGGCCCAGGCCGGCCAGGGCACGGGCGAGGTTGGCGTTGTAGATGTTGCTGCCGGTGCCACGCAGCATGTAGCCGTGGAACAAGAGGACGCGCATGTGCCGGACAAGCTATTAGTCTTCTCCACCGTGAACTCGAAGCAGCTCTACCGGATGCGGGCACCGGCCTCGGGCCGGGAGGCCCTCGCCCACGCCGAGCCCGGCTCGGTCTACGTCGATCGCGAGACCGACGAGGAGATGGTTCCCGTGGCGATGGTCCTGCCGCTAGCCCCCTCCGCGTCGTCCCTTCCCCGCACCCCGGAGAACCTGCACGCCTGCCGCCGCTGCGACCAGCTGATCGGCTTGGACGTCAGCGACTGCGAGTACTGCGGTTTGCGTCAAGAAGCCCTCTAGGGCGTTTTGACGACCGTGGCCGTGTACAGCAGCCGCGCGTTCGAGTAGTAGCAGCCGTAGGTCTTGGTCTTGCCGACGCCCTGCTGGGGGTGGCCGCCCTGGATGTCCTCCTTGGAGGAGCAGTGCTGGGGCAGACGGCTGCCGCGCCAGGTGTTGTCTTCGTCGACGTTGAAGGCGAACATCGGCGCCCAGGTCGGGACCGTCAGGGCAACCACCTGGCCCTGGAGGACGCTGAGCGGGTGGTCAAGGGCAAAGATCACGGTGCTGCCGAAGTAGGGATTGAGGACCTGCAACGGGCTCTGGCGAACCAGGGTGAACTGCGGCGGCTTCGAGCCCTCGATCGGGCGCAGAACTCCGATCCGCGCCTGCGAGGGCTTGCCGAGGAATTCGTTGAAGAAGCCGACCTCGTTGGTCATGTTGTCGTTGTCGGTGCGCGAGGGGCGCGAGAGGGTGATCGACCAGGCGACGATCTTGCCGTCGAAGGGGGCCTCGTAGGGGCGGGGGACGCCGCCGGCGATGGCCTGGAAGCCGGTTACGTGCCCCTCGACCCGGCAGGGGATCACCTCGACGTTGTTGACGATCTTGCCGGGGCAGGAGGGCGGCGGCGTCGAGTCGGTCTTGCCGAGGACGACGACCCGGGCCGGCGCGGAGTCGGCAGCGCCCGGCCAGGCGACGGCAACGAGCAGCGCCAGCGCGCAGGCGAAGCCCAGCGCGACCAGCGCCCGGCTGTGGCGGATTGATTTTTCTGCTGCTGTCACGAAGCTCTCCAGCGTCAACCCGGCCCTTTGACCAGGGTTGCGGCAAGGGATTCTGTCCTTCGCCGCGACTTTGCGGGGTCCTCCGCCCCCCATGCACGATCACGGCCACCCGACGATTGGCCAGATGGCCAATCGTCTAGGGTTGCCTGCCGAGATGGAGAGCGCGGCTCCAGATAGCGATTTCATCCCCGCCGGCCTCGCCTCGCTTGGAATCGAAGCCGACGAGGTCGACCTGGCGGTGATGGCGGCCGTCCACGGCCTGCTCTGGTCGCCGCTGCTCGATCTGCTCGCCCTTGATACCGAGGACGTCACACCGGAGCGCTTTCCCAACCTGTCAAGGGCCCCAGAGTGAGCGCGGGACTCGACATGGGTCTGCGCGCGCAGGCGGCGGCGATTGCCGCCGGCGAGGTGGACGCCGCCGAGCTGCTCGACGCCACGCTGGAGCGGATCGAGCAACGCAATCCCGCCCTCAACGCCGTGGTCGAGACCTTCCCGGAGCGCTCGCGCGAGATGCTCGCTGCCGCGCCCGAGGGTCCGCTGCGCGGCGTCCCAATCGTGATCAAGGACGAGTGGCCGCTGCCCTGGCGCGCGCAGCGCTTCGGCGCCGCCCAACTCCTCGCCCCCACCGCCCCCGGCGAGTCCGGTCCCTACCGCGCCCTGCGCGACGCCGGCGCCGTGATCGTCGGGGTCGGCAACATGCACGAGCTCGGCGCCGGCAGCACGGGCAACGTCTCGGTCTACGGCGCGGCCCGCAACCCTTGGAACACCGAGCGCTGCCCCGGCGGCTCCTCGAGCGGCCCGGCCTCCTCTGTCGCCGGCCGACTGGTCGCCGGCGCGGTCGGGGCCGACGGCCTCGGCTCGGTGCGCTTCCCGGCCGCCTACTGCGGCCTGACCGGCCTCAAGCCGACCTTCGGCCGCTCGGCGATGGAGGGCCACCACATGGCGCCGGTGACGACGCTGATCGTCTCCGGCCCGCTCTGCGCCGACGCGGCGGACTGCCGGCTGCTCGGGTCGGTGCTCTTCGGCGAGGAGCTTGCCGCGGGTGACGCGGCCGGGCTGCGGATCGGCATCGTCCGCAACCAGGTCTCAGAAGACGTCACGCCCGAGGTCGGCAAGGCCTGCGAGGAGGCGATCGAGGCACTGAGCGCCGAGGCCGGCGGCACGGTGAAGGAGATCTCCCTGCCCGACCTGGAAGCGGCGACCCTCGCCGCGATCCTGATCATCAACTCGGAGAGCATGGGTGGCACCAGGCCGGAGCAGCTCAACCAGCTCGACCCGGAGCTGAGCCCGATCGCCCGCGGCACCCTCAAGTACCGCATGCTGCTGCCGGCCGCGGCGACCGTGCAGGCCACTCGCGTACGCACGCTGACGCGGCGTCGCCTCGCCGCGCTCTTCGCGGAGGTCGACGTGATCGCCTGGCCGACCATCCCCGCCCCCGCCCCGCCGCTCGAGGCGCCGCTGGTCGAGCTGCCGTCCGGCACGCAGACCGCCGACCAGGCCAACGTCCGCGGCGCCGCCCTCGCCAACCTGACCGGGATCCCGTCGATCAGCATGCCGGTCGGGCTGAGCGGCGAGGGACTTCCGATCGCGCTGCAGCTTCAGGCCGCATGGGGCCGGGACGAGCTGCTGCTCGACGCCGCCGAGGCGCTGGAGCGCGCCAACGCGCGTCGCTGGGTCGAGGCATTGCCGCCGCTGGCGGCAGCCGAGCCGACGGAGGCCTAGAGATGGCCGCCATCGAGGTCGAGGGGCTGGAGCGGGCCTTTGACGAAGTGCGCGCGGTTCAGGGGGTCGACCTCGAGGTGGGCGAGGGCGAGATCTACGGCTTCCTCGGCCCCAACGGGGCCGGCAAGACGACGACGGTGCGGATGCTGACCACGCTGCTGCTGCCGACCGGGGGCCGGGCGACGGTGGCCGGCCACGACGTCGTCGGCGAAGCCCGCAGGGTCCGTGCCTCGATCGGCGTCGCCCTGCAGGAGGCGGCCCTCGACCCGTTGATGACCGGCCGCGAGCTGATCCGCCTGCAGGCCACGCTGCAGGGGTTGCCGGGGGCCGAGGGGAAGCGACGCGCCGACGACCTGCTCGAACGGGTCGACCTCGTCGCCGCCGCCGACCGCCGCGTCGGCGGCTACTCGGGCGGGATGAAGCGGCGCCTCGACCTCGCCGCCGCACTGGTCCACGAACCGCGGGTGCTCTTCCTCGACGAGCCGACCACCGGCCTCGATCCGGTCAGCCGCAAGACGATCTGGGAGGAGGTGCGGGCGCTCAACGACGAGGGCACCACGGTCTTCCTCACCACCCAGTACCTGGAGGAGGCCGACCAGCTCGCCGACAACGTCGGCATCATCGACAGCGGCAGGATCGTCGCCGAGGGAACGCCCGCCTCGCTCAAAGCCGAAATCGGCCACCCCCACATCCGCCTGCAGATCGAGGAGGGCTCGATCGCCGACGCCGAGGAGATCTGCGGCCGGATCGGGCCGCTGCTGCCACCGGTCGACGGGAAGACGGTCCTGGTCGAGGTCGAGCACGGCGCCGCCGACATCCCCCGCGTCGTGCGGGCGCTCGACGAGGCCAGCATCGCCGTCGGCTCGCTGGAGCTGGTCCACCCCAGCCTCGACGACGTCTTCGTCGCCAAAACCGGCTACCACCTCGAGAAGGAGGGAGAGGAGAGCGGCGAGGACGAGGAGGCCCTGACGGCGTGAGCGGCCTGGCGACGAACCTGCGCGTGGTGGCGGCACTCGGCATGCGCTCGATCCGGCAGACCTTCCGCCGGCCACAGCTGATGGCGCCTATCGTCGTCTTCCCGACCATCCTCCTGGCGATCCAGACCGGCGGCGCGGGCGGCGCGGTCAACCTGCCGGGCTTCCCGCCGGTGCAGAGCTTCCTCCAGTTCATGCTCGCCGGGGCGATGATGCAGTCGTTGATGCTGGCCGGCAACAGCGGCGGCATCGCGCTCGCCGTCGACATCGAGATGGGCTTCACCGACCGCCTCTTCGCCGCGCCGATCTCCCGCTACACGATCGTCCTCGGCCGTCTCGCCGGGACGGCGGCCCTGGGGCTGTTCTCGGCGCTCTGGTTCCTCGCGATCGGCCTGGTCTTCGGCGCCGAGATCGAGGGGGGCGTGCCCGGTGCCCTGCTGGCAATTGCCCTGGTCACGGCGACGGCGATGGCGGTTGGCGGGATCGGCGCGGCGATCGCCCTGCGCACCGGCAGCGCCAGCGTCGTCCAGGGCCTCTTCCCGCTCGTCCTCGTCGTCCTCTTCCTCTCCTCGGCGTTCTTTCCGGTCGAGCTGATGATCGAGCCGGCCAGGACGATCGCTGAATACAACCCGCTCAGCTTCGTCGTCGAAGGGGTGCGAGAGCCGATCATCTCCGGCATCGACGCCTCCGACACGGCCGCCGCGCTGCTGGCGATCTTCGGCATCGTCGTCCTCGGCCTCGTGCTCAGCGCCCGCGCGCTGCGCCACCGACTGCGGGTGGGCTGATGGAAGCGGCTGTCGCAATTCCAGCCTGGCGCGCCAACCTGGCGACGATCGGGGCGCTGATGTCGCGGGCGAAAAACGAGCTGGTCCGCGTGCCCGGCGCGGCGATCCCCGGGGTGCTTGCGCCAACCATCTTCTTCCTCGGCCTCAACGGCGTCTTCGGCGCCCTGACCCAGCTGCAGGGCTTCGACACCAACACGTACGAGAGCTTCATCGTCCCGGTCAGCATGCTCCAGGGGGCCGGCTTCACCGGCGCGGCGGCGGGCGTCAACCTCGCCCGCGACATCGAGCAGGGTTGGCTCGACCGCCTGCTCGTCTCCCCCGCCCCCCGCTGGGTGCTGCTCGCCGGCACGGTGCTCGCCGCGAGCGCGCGGGCGCTGATCCCCGCCAGCTTCGTGCTGGCGATCGCCCTGGCGCTCGGCGCCGGCTGGCCGGGAGTCGACGGTCTCCTCGTCACCTACTCGATGGTCGCCGCGATGGCCGCGGTCGCCGCCTGCTGGGGGTCGTTTTTGGCGCTGCGCTTCAAGAGCCAGTCCGCGGCGCCGCTGATGCAGGCGGGGATGATGGCGCTGATCCTGACCACGACCGCCTACGCGCC
>DASSXC010000308.1:0-5765 GCA_035704205.1 Solirubrobacterales bacterium
ACGCTCCTGCCCTGCACCTCCTCGGCGAGCGAGGTGCTCGACCGCGACCCCGACCTCGTCTTCCTGGCCAACGGCCCGGGCGACCCCGCGGCGCTCGACTACGTCGTCGGCAACGTCCGCGAGCTGGTCGGGACCAAGCCCCTTTTCGGCATCTGCCTCGGCCATCAGCTGCTTTGTCGCGCCGTCGGCCTAGACACCTTCAAGCTGCCCTTTGGCCACCGCGGCGCCAACCACCCGGTCAAGGAGCTGGCCAGCGGGCGGATCGAGATCACCTCGCAGAATCACGGCTTCGCCGTGCAGGGACCGGGAGGCGAGCCGCGGATCGAGGCCGACGAGCCTGTCCGCTGGGAGACGGACTTCGGAGCTGCCGAGCTGTCCCACCTCAACCTCTATGACCGCACGGTCGAGGGACTCGTGCTGAAGGACGTCGCCGCAGCGACCGTCCAATACCACCCCGAGGCCGGTCCGGGCCCGCACGACGCGCGTCACCTCTTCGACTCCTTCCTGGATTTAGCCCATGCCTAAGCGCACCGACATCGAGAAGATCCTCCTGGTCGGCTCGGGGCCGATCGTGATCGGTCAGGCCGCCGAGTTCGACTACTCCGGCGTGCAGGCTTGCAAGGTGCTGCTCGAGGAGGGTTATGAAGTCGTGCTGGTCAACTCCAACCCGGCGACGATCATGACCGATCCCGAGTTCGCCACCGCCACTTACGTCGAGCCGCTGCTGCCCGGGCCGGTGGCGAAGATCATCGAGAAGGAGCGGCCGGATGCCCTCCTGCCGACCCTCGGTGGGCAGACCGCCCTCAACCTGGCGATGTCGCTGTACGAGGACGGCACGCTGGAGCGCTTCGGGGTCGAGCTGATCGGCGCCGACCACGCCGCGATCCGCCGCGCCGAGGACCGCGAGGAGTTCCGCCGCACGATGAATGAGGCCGGACTGGACATTCCCTGGTCGATGACGGTGGGCAGCCTCGGTGAGGTCGAGGCGGCGCTCGCCGATGGCAGCGTCACCCTGCCGGCGATCGTCCGCCCAGCCTTCACCCTCGGTGGCCAGGGGGGCGGTGTGGGGAGGACCGAGACCGAGCTGCGCCAGGTCGTCTCCGAGGGCCTCGCCGCGAGCCCGATCAACCAGGTGCTGGTCGAGGAGTCGGTGCTCGGCTGGGGCGAGTTCGAGCTCGAGGTGATGCGCGACCACAACGACAACGCGGTGATCATCTGCTCGATCGAGAACGTCGATCCGATGGGCGTCCATACCGGCGACTCGGTCACGGTCGCCCCCGCGCAGACGCTCAGCGACCGCCTCTACCAAGAGCTCCGCGACCAGGCGATTCAAGTGATCCGGGCAGTCGGGGTCGAGACCGGGGGCTCCAACGTGCAGTTCGCCGTCGACCCCGAGAGCGGTCGGATCGTCGTGATCGAGATGAACCCGCGTGTCTCGCGCTCCTCTGCCCTGGCGTCCAAGGCGACCGGGTTCCCGATCGCAAAGATGGCGGCGAAGCTCGCCGTCGGCTATGCGCTGGAGGAGATCCCCAACGACATCACCCGGGCGACGCCGGCGTCCTTCGAGCCGACGATCGACTATGTGGTGACGAAGATCCCCCGCTTTGCCTTCGAGAAGTTTCCCGGGGCCGAGGGTCGCCTCTCGACCCACATGCAGAGCGTCGGTGAGGTGATGTCGATCGGCCGCACCTTCCGCGAGTCCTTCGCCAAGGCGATGCGCTCGCGCGAGCTCGACGATCCGGCCGAGGCGCCGCCTGGCGACGAGGATCTGCTCGCGGCGATCGCGGTGCCCTGCGCGGAGCGCTTCGACCTGATCCTCGAGGCCTTCCGCCGCGGGCTCGGGGTAGAGGCCGTGCACGAGCGCTGCCTGGTCGACCGCTGGTTCCTGCGCGAGCTGCAGGCGCTGGCGATCGACGGGGACGGAACCGACGGCCTCACCCACACCTACAAGTCGGTTGACACCTGTGCGGCAGAGTTCGAGGCGGCGACGCCCTACTACTACTCGACCCATGAGCGCCCCGGTTCGAACGGCGCCGCCTCCGAGGTGCGCCGCGGCGAGCGCGACTCGGTCGTCATCCTCGGCGCCGGTCCGAACCGGATCGGCCAGGGGATCGAGTTCGACTACTGCTGCGTGCACGCGGCGATGACGGCCCGCGAGCTCGGCCGCGACGCGGTGATGATCAACTGCAACCCGGAGACGGTCTCGACCGACTACGACACCTCCGACCGGCTCTACTTCGAGCCGCTCACCAGCGAGGACGTGCTCGCCGTCTGCGAGCAGGAGAAGCCCGAGGGGGTGATCGTCCAGTTCGGCGGCCAGACGCCGCTGAAGCTCGCCCGCGCCCTGGAGGAGGCCGGCGTGCCGCTGCTGGGCACCCCGGTGGACGCGATCGACCTGGCCGAGGACCGCGGTCGCTTCGGCGCCCTGCTGCGCCGGCTGGGCATCGAGCACCCGCCCTACGGGACGGCGCTCTCAGCCGAGGAGGCGACGGTGATCGCCGAGAAGGTCGGCTTCCCGCTGCTGGTCCGGCCCTCCTATGTGCTCGGCGGCCGGGCGATGGAGATCTGCTACTCGACCGAGAACCTGAACGCCTACCTGCAGGCCAACGTCAAGGCCGACCAGGAGCACCCGCTGCTGCTCGACCGCTTCCTCGAGAACGCGATCGAGGTCGACGTCGACGCGCTCGCCGACGGTGTCGAAGTCCACGTCGCCGGGATCATGCAGCACGTCGAGGAAGCCGGCGTCCACTCGGGCGATTCGGCCTGCGTGATCCCGCCGCTCTCGATCGGCGAGGAGATGCTCGAGCAGATCCGGGCGACGACCGAGCGGATCGCCCTGGAGCTGGGCGTGATCGGCCTGATCAACATCCAGTACGCGATCGCCGGGGGTCGTCTCTACGTGATCGAGGCGAACCCGCGCGCTTCGCGCACGGTGCCCTTCGTCTCCAAGGCGACCGGGACGCCGCTGGCCAAAGTCGCGGCGCGGCTGATGCTCGGTGAAAAGCTCGCCGACCTCGACCTGCCGGAGATGCCGAGCGGTCACGTCAGCGTCAAGGAGGCGGTGCTGCCCTTCGCCCGCTTCGCCGGCGTCGACTCGGTGCTGGGCCCGGAGATGAAGAGCACCGGCGAGGTGATGGGCATCGCGGCTGACTTCCCGACCGCCTTCGCCAAGGCCCAGGCGGCGGCCGGTGTGCTGCTGCCGACAGAGGGGACCGTCTTCATCACCGTCACCGACACCGACAAGCCGGCGGCGACCCAGATGGCGGCTCGCTTCCACGACCTCGGCTTCGAGGTGATCGCCACCGGCGGCACCGCCCAGTCGATCTCCTCGATGGGCGTGCCGGTGACGCGGATCAACAAGCTCGGCGAGGGCTCCCCGCACGTCGTCGACCTGATCCGTGAGCGCCGCTGCGACCTGGTGATCAACACGCCCACCGGCTCCGGCGCCCGCGCCGACGGCCAGGCGATCCGAACAGCCGCGGTCCGCCACGGCATCCCCTGCGTGACGACGATGACCGGCGCTTCGGCCGCTGTGCGCGCGATTGCCGCCCAGATGCAGGGCGAGCCGACCGTGCTCAGCCTGCAGGAAGTCCACAGGGATCGTTCCGCCACCTCCTCGGGCCCCCGGAATGCCTGAGCCCCCCAACACGCTTTCCATCCCTGGGATGGAAAGCGTGTTGGGGGGGTGTCCGGCGGAGGCCGCTGCATGACGGCTCCCTTCGGACGTCGGCCCTGTGAGGTGACGGAGAGCCGCGACTCCGGCGGCTATCGGGTCTTCTCCCTCCTCGATGCCAAGGGGCCTGAGCCCGAACCGGGCCAGTTCTACATGCTTGCCACCGAACGGCATTGGGAGGAGCGGGGAGGGCGCCCCTTCCTGCCGCGCGCCTTTTCGGTGGCCGATACCGACGAGGTTGACGGGGGCGTGCGCCTCGACTTCCTGATCGAGGGCATCGGCCCGGGGACCGACCGCCTGTGCGAGCTGGAGGTGGGTGAGCGGGTGTGGGTAAACGGCCCGCTTGGCAACTCCTTCTCGGCGCCGAAGGAGCTCTCCCCCAGCGCGGCCGGGGCGATCCTCGTCGGCGGCGGCATCGGCATCGCCCCGCTGGCCCTTCTGCGCCGTCGCCTCGCAGCTCGCAACATCCCCGCTCGCGTCCTCCTTGGCTTCCGCGACACGGCCCATTCGGGCGGCCTGGACGACCTCTTTCGCTGCTGCGAGGTCGCCCTCGCCAGCGACGACGGCCATATCGGCCACCACGGCTACGTGACCGACCTCCTCGACGCCATGCTCGAAGGCGACGACGCCGGCAGCGCCGCCGTCTACGCCTGCGGCCCGCCGCAAATGCTCGATGCGGTCGCAGAGCTGTGCAGCTCTCGCGGCGTGGGGGTTGAGCTCGCGATGGAGTCCCCCATGGCCTGTGGCTACGGCGCCTGCTTCGGCTGCGCGGTGCGGAAGGCGGGTGGTGGCTACATGCGGTTGTGCGTCGATGGGCCGGTGGTGCGTGGCGGAAGGGAGGGTGGGGGTGTCCACCCGCCTGCTGGGCTTTTCGCCTCACGGGAGGAGGCCGTCCGAGGGCGGGGTCGGGGCGAAAAAGAGGATGCCGCTGCGCCGGTGGACACCCCCACCCTCCCTTCGAGCGGGACGGCCACCGTCGATTTCTGTGGGTTGGAACTGCGGAATCCGGTGATCAACGCTTCTGGGACCTTTGACGCGATCGCTGCCAGGCGCGTTTATGACGATGAGCTGCTGAAGCATTTTCCGTTTTCGGCGTTCGTCTCCAAGACGATCACCATCGAGCCAAGAGCTGGGAACGAGCCGCAGCGGATCTGGGAGACGCCCGCGGGGATGATCAACTCGATCGGGCTGCCCAATAAGGGGCTGGAGGGGTTCCTGGCTGAGGATCTGCCCCAGTTGGCAGAGCTGCCGGTGCCGTTGATCGTCTCGGTGATGGCGACGGGGCACGAGGACTTCAAGCGGATGATTTCCGCTCTGGACGAGCGCGATGAGGTCAACGCATTCGAGCTGAACGTCTCCTGCCCCAACGTCCATTCCGGCCTGATCGTCGGCGAGCAGCCGGAGGAGACCGTCGCTCTGCTGGAAGCACTGCGGCCGCTGACTTCCAAGCCGCTGATCGTGAAGCTGACGCCCAACGTGGCCGATCCCGCCGCCGTTGCGGTCGCGGCCGAGGAGGGGGGAGCCGATGCGGTGTCGCTGATCAACACGCTGAAGGCCAGCGCGATCGATTCGACCACCGGGCAGCCGGGGATTGCCGCTGGGCACGGCGGACTATCTGGGCCGGCGGTTCGGCCTGCTGCGGTTGCCCAGGTGCGCGCGGTGGCGGGCGCTGTTGGCGTGCCGATCGTCGGCATGGGCGGCATCTCCAGCGGAGCTGATGCGGAGGAAATGCTGGCGGCGGGAGCGACGCTGGTGGCTGTTGGGACCGAGAGCTTTCGTGATCCGTGCGCCGGCAATCGCATTGCCGCAGAGCTGTTTGAACAGTCCGGGCAGCCCGCTTAACCTCAACCTCGACTCGAGGTCTAGGTGAATTTGGTCGAAAAGGGGCCGGCAGCCCTTGCACGGCCGCGAGCCACGGCTATACTCGCCGCCCACATGCCTGCTCCAGTCAAGACCTCCGCAGCGGCCCCCGAGAGGTCGCTGGATCAACGAATGGATGCGCTGAAGCGGGCCAACGACATCCGCACCGCCCGGGCCAAGCTGAAGAAGGATCTGAAAGCGGGCAAGGCGAGCATCCACGCGCTCCTTCTCG
>DASSXC010000309.1:0-15726 GCA_035704205.1 Solirubrobacterales bacterium
ACATCTTCGGGCCCATCGCCGCGAGCACGAGCCGGACGCCGGGAAGGGCGTTCCGCAGTGCCGGCAGCGCCTCCCGCATCGTGGTCAGCGGCTTCTCCGTGAAGCCCGCGCCGAGGCCGAGCCAGAGGCGCCCGCGATCAATGCCGAGGCGATCGATCTCGGAGGCGATCTGATCCGGCGACTGACGGTCGAGGGCGATCACGGCGACGCCGAGGTCCACCTCGGGCGCCGCGGCGGCGAACTCGGCCAGCGTCTCCAGGCCCTTGGCGCCGGGGTGGTCGTTCGACCACATCGAGTCATAGCCGAGCTCGGCGCAGCGCGCCGCCAGCGGTCTCGCCACGTCGGGGTCGAGCCCCGCCGCGACGCCGAAGCCACGAGGCATCAGGCGTCGTCTCCTCGCCCGGCATCGGCTTTGTCGAAGACGGCGACGCACTCGATGTGCGGGGTCTGGGGGAACATGTCGACCGGCTTCACGCGGCGCAGGGTATAGCCCGCCTCGACGAGCTGTGCCGCGTTCGGCGCCAGCGTCGTCGGGTTGCAGGAGACGTAGACGATCCGCTTTGCCTCGCACTCGAGCACGCGGCGGACGATCTTCTGCGAGAGGCCGGGGCGGGGTGGGTCGAGCAGGACGAGGTCGGGCTTGCCGGCCTCCTCGACCAGCGGGCGCACGCCGGTGCGGGCACTGCCCGCCATAAAGCGCGCGTTCTCGATGCCGTTGATCTCGGCGTTGTGCTCGGCGTCGGCGATCGCCTCGGGGACGATCTCCAGCCCCCAGACCTCGCCCGCCCGGCCCGCCATCGTCAGGCCGATCGTGCCGATCCCGCAGTAGAGGTCGAAGATCCGCTCGCCGCCGCTCAGGCCGGCGTACTCGGCGGCGACCGCGTAAAGGCGCTCGGCCATCTCCGTGTTGGTCTGGAAGAAGGCGTTGGGGGACATCTCGAAGTCGAGGCCGCAGAGCCGCTCGCGCAGCCGTTCCTCGCCGAGCACCCCTGTCGGGCCGTCGCTGCCGCCCGAGCCGGGGTCGACCACGGTGTGCAGGTCGACCGGCGGCTTGGGGAAGCGCTTCGGTGTGGTCACCAGGCGGGTCTGGATCTGGTCGAAGCGACGGCCCTCGCGGACGACGAGGTTGCAGAGGACGCCGGTGCCGGCCGGCCGGTCGTAGGGCGCGACCGATTCCTCACGGGCCCATTCGCGAACCGCGTTGCGGGCGGCGTTGCCGCGCGCCGAGGCGAGCAGGCAGTCCTCGACGCCGATCACCAGGTCCCAGCGGCCGCTGGCGTGGAAGCCGAGCACGGTCTCGCCTTCGCGAGCGCCCCACGAGTATTCGAGCTTGTTGCGGTAGCGCCACTGTTCTCCCGCCGGCTCGATCTGCTCCAGCTCGAAGCCGTCGAGCCCGCCGATCCGGCGCAGCGCCTCGTCGACCTGCCGGCGCTTCTCGACGAGTTGCTGCTCGTAATCGAGACCTTGCCAGGGGGCGCCCGGGCAGGGCTCGCCTTCGTGCAGGCAACGGTTCTCGACCCGGTCGGCGCCGGGACGCAGCAGCTCCACCGCGCGCGCCTCGGCGAAGCGCTTCTTCGGTTTGGTGATCTCGGCCCGCACCCGGTCGCCGGGAAGGCCGCCGGCAACGAAGACGACGTAGCCGCCGACCCGGGCGACCCCGCGCCCGCCGAAGGCGAGCGAGTCGACCTCGACCTCGAGCTGCTCGCCGCGTCGTGGCCGGGTCGCGGTCTTGGCGCTCGACTCCACCTAGCTCAGTTTCTTGCGCGCGCGCCGCGCCGCCTGCGTCGCCTGTTTGCGCACCGGCGCCGTGCGGCCGCCGACCTCTTTGCGCGCCTGTTTGACCAGCCGTTCGAGCTCTTTGAGCAGGCCGTCGGCCTCTCGCCGGCCGCGCTTGAGCAGTTCGGAGACCATCTTCTCGGCGTCGCCGCGGGTCATCCGCCCGCGTTTGACCGCGTCGTCGACGACTTCGTGCAGGCGGTCACGGCTGAGGGTGACGCTGTGTTCGAGGCTCTCGCGGAACTGCTCGACGCTCTTGTCGAGGCCGGTCACGTTGCTCCCGGCGCTCGATTTTTTCGTCGTTTTGGCTTTCGGTTTCGCTTTTTTGGCGGCCGGTTTGCGAGCGGACGCTTTTTTGGCGCGCGTCCCGGCGTTCGATTTTTTCGTCGCTTTGCCGGACGACTCTTTTTTCGCGGCCATTCGGTCCTCCTGATCTCGCTGCTGGTGTTTGGGACGGCGAGTCTGCATCGACCGTCGCTATGCGACGCTAAACGCAGTTTCGTTGTCTGCTGACTATCTCATTACCTTGCAGCCCGGGTCGAGAAACTTGCCTCGACCGGGGCATGGTCGGAGAGGCGCAGGGCGAGGCCGGCTTCTGAGGCGGTGCGCCGGCTGTCGGATCGCCCCTGCTGCTCCAGGCGCACCTCGCGCCGCTCCGGCGGCCACGGATGTGCCGGCTTCACGATCTCGAGTCCACGCACCAGCAGGTGATCGATCGCGTCCGGGGAGGTGGGGGCGGCGAGGCTGAAGCGCTCGCGCAGCTCGTCGAAGAGGGCGGGGCTCTCGGCGGGCCGCAGGTTGAGGTCGCCGCCAAAGAGCAGCGGCGCGTCGCCGGCCCACTCCGTAGCCGCCCTTGCGGCGCGAAGCACGTCCTCGCTCGCGAGCTCGGGCCGGTCGTTGGTCGCGTGCAGATTGGCGATGCAGAGGCCCGACGGGCCTCCCTCCGCGCCGACGACGATCCGCGTAAACGCCATCGCCCGTCGCTCGGGCCGACCTCGGTGGATCGCCAACTCCCGCCGCTCGACGATCCCGTCCTCGCGCCGTCCGTCGTCCACGTCATGGGTGGATGGCGAACCCCGGAACGGATTCCGGACCAGCGTGAGGTTGGAGCCGCCCTCGCCGGCGCCGATCAGGTCGGGGTTGAGGCGAGCCGCCAGCGCGCGCAGAGGCGCGAGCGAGTTGCGCGAGGTCAGGGCTCCGTGCGCGTCCGCGCCGCAGGCTCGCGCCAGCCGGTCCCACCAGCGCGGCGGGCACTCCTGCAGCAGCGCCACGTCCCACTCGGCTGCGGCGAGGACCCTGGAGAACTCCTCGTTCAGATCTCGATTCACCTGGGCGTGGGTCTCATTCCGCTCGGTCACCCGCAGCAGCCGCGAGCGCCAGGTGAACAGTCCCGGGTCGGGCGGGAAATCGCGCCCGTGGAAGAGGTTCCAGGAGATGGCTTTGAGCTGCACCGCCGTAGTATCCGCGGCTTGGCCAAGCGTGACTTCCTCACCGGTGAAGAGCTGGGGGCCTTCGAGCTCTCCAAGCTGCTCGACCTCGCTCTCGAACTCAAATCCGAACGGAGCGGGGCGCGTTTGTCAGGTATATCCGGACAAACGCGCCCGGGCGGCCTCTCTGGACGCAGCGTCGGTCTCGTCTTCGAAAAGCCCTCGACCCGGACCCGCATCTCTTTCGAGGTCGGGGTCGCCGAGCTCGGCGCGACGCCGATCGTCCTCCGCGGCGACGAACTGCAGCTCTCCCGCGGCGAGTCGGTCGGCGACACCGGCCGCGTCCTCTCCCGCTACCTCGATGCGATCGTGATCCGCTCCGGCTCCCACGATGCGGTCGCCGAGCTTGCCGCTGCCGCCGAGGTGCCGGTCGTCAACGCCCTCACCCCGCTCCACCATCCCTGTCAGGCGATCGCCGACCTGCTCACTCTGCGCGAGCGCTGTGGTGGCGATCTGCACGGACTGCGCCTCGCCTACGTCGGCGACGGCAACAACGTCGCTCGCTCGCTGGCGATCGCCTGCGAGCTCGCCGACGTCGAGCTGACCGTCGCCGCCCCGGACGGGTACCAGCTCGAGGAGGGCCACGGGGTGAAGCTCACCGACGATCCTCGCCTCGCCGTCTCGGGCGCCGACGCGATCTACACCGATGTCTGGGTCAGCATGGGCGACGAGGAGGAGGCCGAGCGGCGCCGCGCCGACCTGACCCCGTACCGGATCGATGCCGACCTGCTCGGCGCCGCCAAGGACGGGGCCGTCGTCCTGCATTGCCTGCCGGCCCACCCCGGCGAGGAGATCACGGCCGAGGTTCTCTACGGCCCGCGGTCCGCCGTCTGGGACCAGGCCGAGAACCGTCTGCACACGCAGAAGGCGCTGCTGCGTACGCTGCTCGGCGAGTAGGCATGTACCCGGAGATCCACCTCGGTCCGCTGACCCTGCAGACGTTTGGGCTGATGTTCGCGCTCGCCTTCCTCGCCGCGGGGGCGCTGATCTGGAAGCGCCTGGGGGAGATCGGCAAGCCGGTCGATTGGGCCTATGAGATGGGCTTCTCCGCCCTGATCGGCGGCGTCATCGGCTCGCGCCTCTACTTCGTCGTGCAGAACTACGACAGCGTCAAGGACGACCTGCTCGGCAACCTCTTCGGCGGTTCGGGGCTGGTCTGGTACGGCGGCGCGATCGGCGGCGCCATCGCCGTCCTCCTCTGGGCCTGGTACCGCGGCTTCCTCGGCCTCGCCCTGCTCGACCTCGCCGCCCCGGCCCTCGCCCTCGGCTACGCGGTTGGCCGCGTCGGTTGCCAGCTCTCCGGCGACGGCGACTACGGCAAGGCCTGGGACGGACCCTGGGCGATGTCCTACCCCGACGGCACGGTGCCGACCACCGAAGAGGTCCACCCGACCCCGGTCTACGAGGCTCTGGTGATGGGCTTCGGTGCCTGGCTGCTCTGGCGCGTGCGCGACCGTTTTCGCGCTGGGGTGCTGTTCGCTATCTACCTCGTCTACGCCGGCGCCGAGCGCTTCCTGGTCGAGTTCCTGCGGCGCAACAGCGATGCCGCGCTCGGCCTCACCGGCGCCCAGCTGGAGAGCCTTGCAATGATTGTCGCGGGCGTTACCTGGCTGTGTGTCGTGTGGCGGCGATCCGGGACCCTGTCCCGGCAGCCCGCTGGTAAAGTTGCGCAAAATCTTTTGAGCTAAACGAGGGAGGAGAGTCGAGTGGACGCAGTGGAGACCGGCAGCGGGGGTGTTTCAGACGCCGCGACGGTCGGCGAGCTGCTCGATTCCGCGACGGAGACGATTTCGGCGGCCGGTTGCGAGGAGCCGCGCGGCGACGCGGAAGCGCTTGTCGCCAACGCGCTGGGGATCAGCGTCGAGGAGCTGTCCCGGGATGGCGCGGGTGAGCCGTCGCCGCAGGTGATTGCGGCGATCGAAGCCGCCGTGGCGCGTCGCGCCGACCACGAGCCCTTGGCCTACGTCCTCGAACGCGCTCCCTTCCGCAGCCTCGAGATCCACGTCGACCCGCGCGTGCTCTGGCCGCGCCGCGAGACCGAGCTGTTGGTCGAGGTCGGCACCAAGCTGCCCGAGGGCGCACGCGTGCACGAGGTCGGCACCGGCTCGGGGGCGATCTCCCTGGCCCTGCTCTCCGAGCGGCCCGACCTGCGCATCACCGCCTCGGACCTTTCGCCGGAAGCGGCCGAAGCCGCCCGCGAGAACGCCGAGCGGCTCGGCATCGAGCTCGAGGTCAGCGTCGCCGAGGGCCTGCCGGAGGCGGTCACAGCGGAAGAGGTCGACATGGTGATCGCCAACCTCCCCTACGTCACCGACGAGACGATCGACGAGCGCTCGCCGGAGATCAAGCGCGAGCCGCGGATTGCCGTCACCGGCGCCTGTGGCGCGGACGGCCTCGGTGTGATCCGCGGCCTGATCGAGGAAACGCCGAGCGGTTGGCAGCTGGCGATGGAGCACGACACGCACCATGGCCCGGCAATGCGCGAGATGCTGCGCGACGCGACCACCATGCGCGACTACATGGGTGGCGAGCGGGTCACCGTCGGCGTCGCGCCTTAGCGCGGCTTCAGTTGCCACCTAATACGGTTGGGCCATGGCTGACTCAACCACGCGCGCCGAGCCGGCCGCCGGCGACACCCAGGCCCAGCGCCTCGCCAAGGTCGAGCGGCTGCGTGGGGAAGGGATCGACCCCTACCCCTTCTCCTTTCCGGACCGCAACGCGATTGGTGAGATCCTCGCCGCCCACGACCCCGCCGAGCTGGGCGAGGGGGAGCACCGCGACTTCTCCTACCGGATCGCCGGCCGGGTGACCGGACAGCGCGGACACGGCAAGACGACCTTCTTCGACGTCCGCGACATCTCCGGCACGATCCAGGCCTACGCCCGCGTCGACGCGCTCGGCCAGGAGGCGTTCGGCCGGATCGAAGACCTCGACATCGGCGACCTGGTCGGGGTGGAGGGCGACCTCTACGTGACCAAACGGGGCCAGCTGGCACTCGAGGCGCGCGAGTGCACGCTGCTGGCCAAGGCGCTGCGCGACCCGCCCGATCTCTTCCACGGCATCTCCGACCCCGAGGTCCGCTACCGTCAGCGCGAGCTCGACCTGATGGCCAACGAGCGCTCGCGCGAGATCTTCGCCATGCGCGCCAAGGTGGTCAAGGCGATCCGCGATCACCTCGACGAACGCGGCTACGTCGAAATGGAAACGCCGATCCTGCAGCGGATGACCGGCGGCGCGGCGGCGCGCCCGTTCAAGACCCACCACAACGCGCTCGACCGCCACCTCTTCCTGCGGATCGCCACCGAGCTCTACCTGAAGAGGGCGATCGTCGGCGGCTTCGAGCACGTCTACGAGCTCGGCAAGTTCTTCCGCAACGAGGGGATGTCGCCCCAGCACAACCCCGAGTTCACGATGCTCGAGTGGTTCGTCAGCGGCGCCGACTACCACGGCGTGATGGACGTCGCCGAGGGCATCGTCTCCGGCGTCGCCGAACGCGTGCTCGGCACGACCAAGGTCGAGCGCGACGGCGAGACGATCGACCTGGCGCCGCCCTGGCCGCGGCTGCGCCTGCAGGACCTGATCGAGGAAGAGACCGGCGTCGACATCACCAAGGCCAGCCGCGACGAGCTGGCCGAGATCGCTGGCGAGGACGCCGAGCCCGACGACGACTGGGCGGCGCTGGTCGACACCCTGCAGGGCAAGCTGGTCGAGCCGAAGCTGATCCAGCCGACCTTCATCATCGACCTGCCGCTGGCGATCTGGCCGCTGGTCAAGCCGGTGCCCGAGCACCCGGAGCTGCTGGCGGCCTCCTTCGACGGGATCGTCGCCGGGATGGAGATCACCGGCGGCGGCACCGACGTCAACGACCCGATCGAACAGCGCCGCCACTTCGTCGAACAGCGCGAACGGCAGGAGTCGGGCGCCGAGGAGACGCCGCACGAGCACGACGAGGAGTTCGTGCGCGCGCTCGAATACGGGATGCTGACGGCGAGCGGCTCCGGCCTCGGCGTAGACCGCCTGATGATGATCCTCAGCGGCGCCAAGACCCTGCGCGACGTGATCCTCTTCCCCTCGATGCGCGAGGTCTCCGACACCTGACCAGAGGACCATCCCGGCAGGGGCTCCACTTAACTTTTTCGAAGACGCGGGTTACGGCTGGCGCCTGAGACAGTCGACGAAAAAGTACAAGACGTTCCACCCCTACCGGGATGGTCCTCTGGCGTCGATCTGCACCAGACGTCTGGGCTCGTGCTCGACCTGGAGAGTGGTGTGGTGGATCCCGAACTGGCGCTCGATCAGCTCACTGAGCTCGAGCCTGATGCGATGACAGTCGGTGTCCGCCTCGACGGTGACGTGGGCGGAGAGGGCCGGGAACTCCGAGGTGACCTCCCAGACGTGCAGGTCATGGACCTCGACCACGCCGGGCTGCGCGGCCATCAGTCGGCCGATCCGGTCGGGATCGGTCCCCTTGGGCGAGGCCTCGAGGAAGACCCGGCCCGAGTCGCGCAGCAGGCCGTAGGCCGAGTACAGCATCAGCGCGGCGACCAGCAGCGAGGCGATCGCGTCGGCCTGGTCGAAGCCGGTCAGCAGGATCACCGCGGCGGCCACCGCGGTGCCGACGAAGGCGTAGAGGTCGGTGAGCAGGTGCTGGAAGCTGCCCTCGACGTTGAGGCTCTGGCGGTTGGCGCGGGCGAGCACGGCGGTCGCGGCGAGGTTGACCACGACGCCGGCGAGGGCGACGACGAGGACGAGAGCCCCGTCCACGCCGGGCGGGTCGAAGAGGCGGCGCACGCCCTCGATCGCGATGATCGCCGCGAGGACCAGCAGGGTGATGCCGTTGATCTGGGCGGAGAGGATCTCGACCCGTTTGAGCCCGAACGTCATCTGGCCTTCGGCGGGGCGTTTGGCGAGGCGGATCGCCACCAGGGAGAGGCCGATCGCGGCGGCGTCGGTGAGCATGTGGGCGGCGTCGGAGAGCAGCGCCAGCGAGTTGGCGAGGATCCCGGTCACCACCTCGGCCGCCATGAAGCCGAGGATCAGGACGAGCGCGATCGTCAGCTTGCCGCGGTCGGCGTCCGCAGAGGCGCCATGGCTGTGGCCGGCATGTGAGTGACTCATCGCCGACCTATCGTAGGAGGCGCCGCCGACTCAGAAGGCGGAGCGCAGCAGGCCGCCGTCGATCGGGATCACGGTCCCGGTGATGTAGGCGGCACGCTCGGAGCAGAGGAAGGCAACCAGGTCGCCGTACTCCTCCGCCTTGCCGAGGCGGCCAGCGGGCACGTCGCGCTCCGCGGCCGCTTCCGCCGCCTCCATCGAGCCGTAGTTGGAGGCGATTCGCTCGGTGGCGAAGCGGCCGGTGGCGACGGTGTTGACCGTGATCCCGTCGCCCGCGACCTCGCGCGAAAGGGTTTCGAGGAAGCCGACTGCGGCCATGCGGTGCGAGTTGGAGAGGTTGAGGCCGGGGATCGGCTCGCGCGTGGAGGTCGAGCCGACGTTGACGATCCGCCCCCAGCCGCGTTCCCGCATTCCGGGGACGGCCGCGCCGGCCAGCACCCGCGGGGCGAGGACGAGCGAGCGGTAGGCGCGCTCCCAATGCTCCAGCTCATGGTTGATCGCACCGCCAAGCGGTGGCCCACCGGTGTTGGTGACGAGGATGTCGATCGGCCCAAGCGTCGCCTCGACCTCGGCCGGCAGCTCGGCCAGCCGATCGAGGTCGTCCGTGTCGGCGACGAACGGCGCGGTCTCACCCTCGATTGTCCCCGCGGCTTCCTCGGCACGCCCCAGCGAGCGGCTGACGACGGCGACCCGCGCCCCCTCCCGAGCAAGCGCCCCGGCGATCCCCAGGCCGATCCCCTGGCTGGACCCCATCACCAACGCCACCCGTCCAGAGAGCCCTAGCTCCACACCCGCCACCAATCCCCAAACGGCTTCACGCCGATAAAGTAATGCAGCAGGGCGCCCGTAGCTCAGTGGTCAACGGTCCCTTCACGGGGACCAAAGAGCGTCGGTCTTTCAAGCCGAAGGTCGCGAGTTCGATTCTCGTCGGGCGCATCAGGGAGTTGGGTCAAATCGTCTTCGCGAAGATGATCGCCGGTTCAGCGCTAGCGGACCGTGCCCGTCAGCCGATCTGTTCTGCCAGCTCGATGATGATCCCCTCGGGGCCGCGGACGTAGCAGAGCCGGTAGCTGTTCTCGTAGCGCACCAGCTCGCCGACGAGCTCGGTGCCGCGGGCTTGCAGGCCGGCGACCATGGCGTCGATGTCCTCGACCAGGAAGGCGAGGTGGCGGAGGCCTGGGATGTTCGAGGGCGCGTGCGGGTCGCCGCCCTGGGTCGGCGGCGAGTGGAACTTCACCAGCTCGATTTCTCCGTGGCCGTCCGGGGTGCGGAGCATCGCGAGCTCCGCCTTGGTTCCGTCGAGCGCGATGATGCGATCCACCCAGTCGCCCTCGACCTGGCCCTTGCCTCCCGGCTCGAGGCCGAGCTCGACAAAGAAGTCGATTGCGGCTGGGAGGTCGTTGACCACGATGCCGACGTGTTCCAGCTTTTTGATCGCCATGGGCTCGATGGTAGGGAGGCCAGCTACCTGACGGTCGCACTCGGGTCGCATCGCCGTCGCGATCCGGCTCCCCGCGTCGCCGGCAGCCGTCCTTTCAATTTGATCGAGACTGGCTCCCCAAAGCGGAGCTGCAATCCCGGAAGACCGATCAGAGCCGCTGGGGGATCAGCGCGAAGCCATGCTTGCTTGCGGCATCGCGCAGCTCCTTATCCCAACAGGCGAACTCGAGCTCTTCGCCAGCAGCGAAAGAGAGAGCGCCCGCGAGGTGGACGGAATCGTAAGCACGCAGCGAATGCGTGCGTGCGCTTTCGGCGGCTTTCTTGAGAAGTGCGTCACTGACGGCGTGGCTGTCAATTCCCCGCCAAAGGCTCTCCAAATCATCAATTGCACGGCGGAGCTGGACCGGGGTCAGCCGTCCTCCCTTGCGCATCCTGGCCAGGGCTGCGGTCGCCTCGACATGCGCGATCGCGGTGCTTCGGATCCCATCGGCGTCGTTGTAGGCGCTCTGCGCAGCCTCGGTGCCCGGCTCATCGACCAGCAGCTTGACCAGGGCGCTGGTATCGAGGTAGAGACTCAGCGCCGACCTTCGGAGACGTAGTCCGCGGCGCTCTTACCGGACCCGCGGAGCTTGGCAGGCTTGGGCAGATATCGGGCGGCACCCTCGCTCGGGTGTACGCTGCCGTCAGCTACCAGGGCCGCAAGGTGGGGCGGCGTTGCGGCGGAAACGATCCTTGCCACGGGCCGGCCATGTTTGGTGATGGTGATCGCCTCGCCCTCTTCAACTCGATCGATGATCGTGCTGGCTTTGTCCTTGAGTTCTCGGATGCCCACGGTTGCCTTCTTCATTATGGCCACATTCTAGCGTAGGGTGGCCATGTGATCTACTCGTCTTGACGTGGGCGGTAGAGACGCTGGCGGCCATAGAGAGCAAGCCCGGTGAGAACTATGGCTCCCCAGAGGCTTGATCGTGCCGAGCACGACGACATAGCGGCCGGCGAGCGCTATGTCGAGATGCTGCCAGCTGGTTTGGCGAAACTCGTCCGGGAGGCGGGCTACCGTCCTCGGGAATACACGCATGAGGTCGTCGCCGAGGTCTATTCGATACTCATGGCGAGGCGGCGCTTAGGACAAACCGGACGGCCTCCTTGGCTACACGTGGAGGTCTATGAACTCGTGAGGAGGGTAGCGGGATGGAACCAATGAAACTGCCGGCCGGATACCGACTACCTAAGGGGACGACGATGGCGGATGTTCGGCGTCTCGACCATGAGCTGCTGGCCAGCGAGGGCCTGAAAGTAGACGACCTCAAGGTCGAGAACGGCCGCCGCGACGACGGCCGCAAGTCGAAGCAGTAGCAGGTCTCATTTCGGTCACATCAGCTGCGGAATCCCGCTGCTGATGCCAGCCACCCTCCTCCTTTCAATCTGGCGGAGATTGGCTCTAGAGGGGCGTGAGCTCAGTTGCCGGAGTAGACAGATCAGAGCTGCTGTGGGACTAGCGCGAAGCCGTGCTTGTCTGCCGCTTCGCGCAGATCCTTGTCCCAGCAGGCGACCTCGAGCTCTTCGCCGGCGGCGAAGGAGAGGGCGCCCGCGAGGTGAACGGCATCGTGGGCGCGTAGGGAGTGGGTGCGAGTGCTCTCGGCCGCTTGCGCAAGAAGCACGTCGCTGACGGTGTGGACGAAATCCCCCGCCATAGGTTCTCCAGGTCGTCGAGTCCTCGGCGAAGCTGGGTGGGGTCAGGCGTCCTCCTTTGCGCATCTAAGGCGCGCGATGCCGTCAGGGCAGCTTGTCGAGCAGTGCTCTGGCGCCCGCTTCGAATTGCTCTCGAGTAATGCCGCAGTAGCCGTTCTCCAGCGACTGCGCGGTCTTTCCCATGGTCTTCAGCTCGACTCCCTCGGTCGTCGGCAGCACCTGGGCGATGCGGGCGGTTTCGGTGACGAAAGGCCATTGGGGAACGGCCTCGGCGTCTCCCTCGGCGAGGACGAAGTCAGGGTCGTGACGGATGGTCGTCATTGCTCGGACCACGGCGGGGCATCGGGCGGGGCCTCCGTTGCGAGCGCTGAGATAGAGGAAGATCAGATCGCCGGGCGCGTAGGAGGCGCGCCGGCGATCGCTGATCCAGCCCCTCTTCCACCAGTCCTCCTGGTCGTGGCGGTGGTAGTTGGCCTTGATCCAATAGCGACGCGAGGCGGCGATGCTCGGCGTCTCAGCGAGGACCGCTTCGAGATCTTCGGCTCCGCTGAGAGCCAGCTTTGGCCCATGCGGGCTGCCTTTCGCCGGTGGGGATTGAACCGGCAGGGAAGCGAGCCGCTCGAGCTCGGCGGTCGCTACCGGGTCGGCCCGGCTCCACCAGCGGGCGAAGATCGCGGCCGCGCCGCGGCGCTGTGCCGCGTTCAGCTCGACGCCCAACTCGACGTTTCCCTCGCCGCCGAGTCCCAGGCCGGCTGCGGTCAGATTCCCTGAGCCGACCATTCCCCATGAGTCGACGAGGCTCAGCTTCGCATGCAGGTTCTCGATGCTCGCCACCTCAAAGCCGTTCGCCCGCAGTTCCAGCAGCGCCTTTGCGCTGAGCACCCCCGAGCGCACGCTTGCCTCGTCGACCGCCGTGAGCAGCCGCCCCTCGCATTCGATCGGCGCTTCCACCAGCCGCTTGGCCGCAGTCGCCGAAACGTAGGGGCTCGCCAGCCAAATCCGGCTACGCGCATGGCGGATCTGCCAGAGCAATGCCTCACTTGCCGCGGTTACCAATTCCATTGCGATCACACTATTCTGTGCGCTCAGTCCGTTCATGCCCAGATCCTTCCCCAACCTCTGTGCGACCTTGGCTCTTGCCGCGACGGTTGCTTTTGGCTTGTCGAACGCAGCGGTGGCCGGTGCGGACGGGCGGGCGGATGTGACCACCTCTGCGACGGCGGGGCAGACCTTCGTCGTCTCCGCCGCCCACCTTCGACCCGGTCTTCGCGTCGCGCTCTTCCTGGCGCCGGAGGGGAAGCAGGGTTGTTGCGGAATCGCCGTCGGTGGGGTGCACAGGGTCCCTCGCCACGGTCGGGTCCGCTTCCAGTTCACCTGGCCATCCGCCTATCACCGCTGCACCCTCGACGAAGGGCGCGAGTGCATCGACGCTCGCTGGCGAGGTGGGCAGCGCGTCGTCGTCGGCCTGGGCGCTCCCGGCCAGCGCCGCGCTCGCCTGAAGCGAGGCGACTGGAGGCAGCGGCTGGCCGTGGTCAAGATGAAACGGCCGAAGAAAGGCCAGATTCAGCTGAGCGACACGAGGCCGTCCCTCTCGCTCCCCGGCCTGCGTCTGCTCAGCGCTCCCCTGGACCACGCGTGCAGCAGCCCGTGGATGAGCTCCGCCGGTTCGGTGGGCTCGGGGTTCGGGTACGAAGTCAGCTTCTCTCCCACCACGAGGGCTCGCTACCTCGCTCGGGTCGTCCCCGGCGCCTATGACGACATCTGGGCGGACCTGCATCGGTGTGTCCCTTTTTCCGGTCTCTCACCGTCACAGGAAGGCTCGATGTACCAGCAGATGGTCTGCCATGTCCTCTATGGCGTGGCCCGGTTCGGCGGGAGGACGTTCGACTTCGAGGCCTGGCGCCCGGAAGTGTCGGTGTCGGCGGCGCTCGACCCCCGCAACGAGTGCAATGTGGACCTCGGTCCGCACGGGGCCGATGGCTATCTCAACCACATCGTGCAGTGGAGTGGCGACCCCAGCGCTCAGAAGGCAGCCTGGCTGGTGGTCAATTCCGGCGGCTCGCTGGTCCGCAACTGGATTCCCAGCATCAAGATCTACAACTGCCTGAAGAAGGCCGGCAAGGCCGGACCCGACAGCCTCGCCGCGAGCTTCCTCGACAGGTACCTGCCCGACGCCGCGGGTGTCTGGGTGTCGGAGTCCTCGGCCTGCGGGACTCCGCCCCCCGCCTCCTCCCCGTCGCGGCCCCCGTCCTCACCGGGGCCCGGCAGTCCACCGACCTGGAACGAGCAGCAGGGGTCGCTTGGCGCCAACACCTTTCTCAACCCCTACAACGCCTCCGGCATGGGGGTCAAGATCCAGCCCTACCAGTGGGTGGCCGTCTCCTGCAAGGTCTACGCACCCCAGATCGTCAGCGCAAACCCCGACGGCTACTGGTACAGGATCGCCTCGCCGCCATGGTCGAACGCCTACTACGCCGTGGCAAATACCTTCTGGAACGGCGATATCCCGGGCCACAAACCCTACGTTCACAACACCGACTTCGCCGTCCCGAACTGCTGAGGGGCGCTTTCAGGCTGCCTGAGACCCGGATCATCCGGATTCTCAACTCCGTAGTACAACCACGTACCCGAAGCCTCCAAGCGCGCTGCCAAGCCATTTTTGCGCTTGCGGCGAGTTCGACGCGTTCGAGAAACACGAGCTTTTTCTTGACGTTTGGAACATCTTCTGTTTCATTTGTGCCTGGTTCATGTACGTAGTAGTTCAGGGAACAGGGACATAACCGAGCTTCACGGGGTCGCTGAGGGAGCGGCCGGCAGAGGGCTCGAGGGACAAGGAGAGAGCTACGTGAGACGCCACGCGAAGGCATCGTCCGCAGGACCGACCCCGCGCCGGGCAAAGAGCTTTGGCCGCATCGCCCTGCTCGCCGCGGTTGCGGCGACCCTTCTCCTCGCCTCAGTCGCCCAGGCGGCCGCCAGCGAACTGCACGTCAGCATCACCGGAACCGGCAGCGGCGAAGTGACCAGCGCCGGTGGATTCGAAGGCTCGGGCGAATTCGAAGGAACCCCGCCGATCGAATGCTCCAACCCGCCCAAAGTCGGGATGGTCTGCGACAACACGCCGGTTCCGTTCTTTGGCTCCGAAGTCGTCTCGTTGAGCGCAAACGCCGCCCCCGACTCGGTCTTCGCCGGCTGGAACATCGAAGAAGGGTTCGCTATCGCCAACTGCGAAAGCTCCAACCCCAACTCCTGCTTGGCGGGGGCTCCTGAAGGAACCGACGTCAAAGTCACGGTCACCTTCAACCTCAAACCAACCGGCCCGACGGTGACCACCAACCCCGGTGCGACCGAAATCAGCCAGACCTCAGCCAAGGTCGCGGGAACCGTCAACCCCAAGGGCAAAGCGGTGAGCGAATGCAAGGTCCAGTACGGCCTCACCGAAAGCTACGGCTCTGAAGCCGATTGCGAATCGCTGCCTGGCTCCGGCGAAAGCGCAGTGCCTGTCGAAAAGACGCTCAGCGGCCTGACGCCGAACAAGACCTACCACTTCCGCTTCAAAGCGACCAACGCCGACGGCAGCACGACGGGATCCGATCAGACCTTCAAAACCCTTCCCGAAGCACCGGCTGTCATCACCACCCCGGGCGCAACCGAAATCCTCCAGACGATGGCCAAGGTCGCCGGGTCGGTCAATCCCAACGGCGCCAGCGTCAGCGAATGCAAGATCGAGTACGGCCTAACGGAAAGCTATGGCTCTGAAGCCAATTGCGAACCCGCTCCGGGCTCAGGCGAAAGCCCGGTCTCTGTCTCAAAGACGCTGAGCGGCCTTGTCGCCAACACGACCTACCACTTCCGGGTCAAGGCGAGCAATCCGGGCGGAACTAGCAACGGATCAGATCAGACCTTCACGACCCTTGCATTGGTCGTGCCGACGGTAACGACCGAAGCGGCGACCGGGGAGACCAAAACCACCGCGAACCTGAACGGATCGGTCAATCCCAACGGCGACCCGACCAGCTGCCACTTCGAGTACGGCCTGACGACCTCCTACGGATCGGAAGCGAGCTGCGCCTCCCCTCCGGGATCTGGATATGACCCGGTGAGCGCAAGCGCGGCGATCTCGGGCCTGACCCTGAACACGACCTACCACTTCCGTTTGGTGGCGAGCAACGGAGCGGGGACCGAAAACGGATCGGACCTGACCTTCACGACCAAATCG
>DASSXC010000310.1:0-7215 GCA_035704205.1 Solirubrobacterales bacterium
ATAGTTACTTGGCTATTCGATAAAAAATACGCACCAGTACCTCAATCGGTTAGAGGATCGGGTTTGTAAGCCGAGGATCCGGGTTCGAGCCCCGGCTGGTGCATCGGCGCTGGGTTGCGTCGAGAGCTATGGAAATCAATCTCTTCGACTACTTCGACGAAGCGGGAGACGGGGACGGAACCCAGTCGCACTGGACGCTGCGCGCGCCCTACCGGCCACACGAGCGCTTCGACCTGATGGTCGTGCCGCGGGTGCAGGGCTGGCGGGAGGACAGCGGCTCGCTCGCCGCCCTGGACGAGATCGAGCAGCTGCCCTGGGTGGCCGCGGTGGAGCGCGGCGAGCGCCAGATCTGGCTTCGCATCGAGGACGACTGGGTCGCCGAGCGCGGCGCCGAGCTGGAGCAGGGCGAAGAGGCGGTCGCCGGCTGCGGAGACGTCGCCGCGGGGCGCCGCTTCGCGCTCAACTTCTGGGACGCCAACTCGACCAAGGCGCTGCACATCGGCCACCTGCGCAACCTGGCGCTCGGCAACGCGCTCGGCAACGCCCTGGCCGAAGCCGGCGGAGAGATCGAGCGTCGCAGCATCATCTGCGACATCGGCCGCAGCATGGGCGAGGCGATGGCCGGCGTCGTGCGCAGCGGCAAGTACCCACAGGGCTCCGGCGAGTCGAACGGCGTCAAGAGCGACCACTTCGTCGGCTACTGCTACGCCGACTACGTCAAGAACGGCGCCGGCGGGGCCGCCCTCGGCCTCGCCCAGGACCACCCCGCCGACTCGCTGACCCGCGAGGTCGACGTCCAGGACGACAGCGCCGACGAGCTGCTGCAGCGGGTGCTCAACGGCGACCAGACGGCGCTCGAGCTGTGGTCGCAGACCCGTGCCTGGGTGATCTCCGGCCAGCGCAAGACCCTGGCCCGGCTCGGCATCCACTTCGATCGCGTCTTCTTCGAGTCCGACTTCCTGCCCGAGGTGGCCGAACTGGCCGAGCTCGGCCTGCGGGAGGGGACGCTGGAGAAACGCGTCGACGGCACGGTGATCTACATGACCGACCGCGAGGAGCTGGAGGAAATGCCGCTGGTGCGCTCCGACGGCGTGCCGACCCAGCACATGCGCGCGCTCGCCTACTGGCTCGCCGACACCGGGCTCGACGGCACCACCTCGGTCCAGGTCTGCGGCCAGGAGTGGTACGCGCACGTGACATGCCGCCGGCAGCTGATGGCCGAGCTGGTCCACACCGACAGCGGCAACGGCTTCCACCCCTACCACGACATCTTCCACGGCATGGTCGCCCGCGAACGCGAAAAGATCGCCTCCTCGAAGAAAGACGCGCTCCTGATCGACCACCTGGTCGAGTGGATCGACGAGCAGCTCGAGGCCGACCCCGAGCTGGAGGCGGTGCGACGCGGCAATCCCAACCCCGACCGGGTCGCCTCGCAGGTCGCCCTCGGCTTCTTCGTCCTGCACGGCGCGACCAAGCGGGTCGACTTCGAGCCCGAGAAGCTGCTCAGCGACGACAAGGCGCTCGGCTGGGACCTGGTCCGGGCGCGGGCGCGCCCGGGGTCCGCATCAGGGGGCGACGGGCAGAACGGCGCGGCCGAGCCGGCGCTCGACCCCGACTATCGGTTCGCGGTGTTGCAGGCGGAGACCTACGGGCGGCTGCTGGGCCGCGTCGCCGGCAACCTCGACGTCGCGCCGCTGGCCCGCTACGCCTCCCACCTGGCGCGCTGGCAGAACGAAGAGCAGCGGGCGCCGCACGTCTCACGCGTCGTCCGCTCGACCCTCGACCGCACCGCCCGCGGTCTCGGACTGGAGGCACAGGCATGAGGACGCTGCTGGTCGACAACCACGACTCCTACACCTACAACGTCTTCCACCTTTTGGCCGGCGTCTCCGGCGAGGAGCCGATCGTGGTCGACAACGACGCCGTCTCCTGGCGGGCGCTCTCGCGCTGGGACTTCGACGCGATCGTCCTCTCCCCCGGCCCCGGCAGCCCGCAGCGCTGGCACGACTTCTGCGTCTGCAACGACATCCTCCGCTACAGCGAGATCCCGGTGCTCGGCATCTGCCTCGGCCACCAGGGGCTGGGACAGCTGCTGAACGGCAAGGTGAGCAGCGCCCCGGAGGCGATGCACGGCCGGCTCAGCCGCATCCACCACGAGGACGACGGCCTCTTCGCCGGCATCCCGCAGGACTTCCCGGTCGTCCGCTACCACTCGCTGGCGATCACCGACATGGGCCCCGACGGCCACGTCACCGCCTGGGCGGACGACGGCGTGGTGATGGGGATCGAACACCGCCGGCGACCCCTGTGGGGCGTCCAGTTCCACCCCGAGTCGGTGGCGACCGAGCACGGCGCTCGCCTGGTCGAGAACTTCTACGCGCTGGCGCGCAAGCAGCGCTCGCCGCGCTGGCGGGGCGCCAAGCGACCGCTGCAGGCGCCGCGGCGTGCGCAGCGCCGGCGCGCCCGCGGCAAGGGAGAGAGCGAGCTGCGCCTGCGCACGATCTCCGGCGAGCCCTCGACCGAGGCACTGTTCGAACGCCTCTTCGGCGACGCCGAACACGCCTTCTGGCTCGACAGCGCCGACGCGCCGACCCGGCTCGCGCAGCGCTCCTTCCTCGGCACCAGCGCCGGCGCGACCCGCTGCGTCCTCGAGTACGACGTCGAGTCCGGCACGGCGATCCGGCACGGCGCCGGCGCGGCCACCACCGAGCGCACCTCGATCTTCGACTTGCTCGATCGCGAGCTCTCGCGGCACGCGATCGAGCCACCCCCAGCCGACCTCCCACCCGGGCTCATGGGTGGCTTCGTCGGCTATCTCGGCTATGAGCTAAAGGCGGACTGCGGCTCGCCGAATGTGCATCGGTCAGACATGCCCGATGCAGTGATGATGCTCGCCAACCGCCTCGTCGCTGTCGACCATGTGGGTAGACGGACGCACCTGGTCGTGCTCTGCCACGGCGACGAGGCGGTGGCTGAGCAGTGGCTCGACGAGGCCGAGGAGGCGGTGCGGGACGTCCTCGACAACCCGCCGGAGCCGGTGGAGCCGCTCGCCCTCAGCGAGGGCCAGCTCGACTCGCATGTGAGCTTCCGCTGCGGCCGCGGTCGCGAGCAGTACCTCGCCGACATCGCCCGCAGCCAGGCTGAACTGGCCGCCGGCGAGTCCTATGAGGTCTGCCTCACCGACCAGATTTCCACCGACGCGGAGCCGGATCCCTTCGACCTCTACCGGCTGCTGCGACGGCGCAACCCCGCTCCCTTCGCCGCCTACCTGAAGCTCGGCGAGATGGCGGTGGTCAGCTCCTCGCCGGAGCGCTTCCTCTCGGTCGACCGCGAGCGCCGGGTCGAGGCGCGGCCGATCAAGGGGACGACCTCCCGCTCGGAGGACCTCGAGCGCGACGAGGAGCTGCGGGCCGAGCTGACCGACGACGAGAAGACCTACGCCGAGCACCTGATGATCGTCGACCTGCTGCGCAACGACCTCGGTCGCGTCTGCGAGGTGGGCAGCGTCGGCGTCCCCGAGCTGATGATCGTCGAGGACTACGCAACCGTGCACCAGCTGATCTCGACGGTCAGCGGCGTGCTCGAGGCCAACCGCAGCGCGGCGGAATGCGCGCGCGCCTGCTTCCCGGGCGGCTCGATGACCGGCGCCCCGAAGGAGCGCACGATGGAGATCATCGACGACCTCGAGGACGAGGCGCGCGGCGTCTACTCGGGGGCGATCGGCTGGTTCGGCGTCGACGGCGCGATGGACCTCAGCATCGTCATCCGCACGATCGTGATGCGTCCGGGCCGGACGACGATCGGCGCCGGCGGCGCGATCGTCATGCAGTCCGACCCGGTCGACGAGTTCGACGAGATCCTGCTCAAGGCGCGGGCGCCGATGGCGACGATCGCCGAGGCGGTCACCGGCTCGAGCGCGCCGGAGGCCTGGTCGGTCGAGCTGGAGCCGCAACGGGAGGCCGCCGGGGCACTATGAGTGCGGAGCGACCAAGCGTGCATATCTGGTTCTCCGCGCCGGGAGCGGAGCGCGAGGATTTATGAGTGCCGACGGGAGTTCGATCGTGCCCGAGACGCCACCCCGCTCGGGGTCGGCGGCGAACGCCCAGATTCGCCCGGCGACGGGCGAGGACGCGGCGGCGATCGCGGCGGCGATCGAAGCGCTCTTGATCGAGCTGGGCGGCGAGCGGCCCTCGGCGACGGCGGTCGAAGAGGGGGTGCGGACGCTGGCGGAGGACCCCCGATTGGGCGCCCTGCTCGTCGCGGAGCACGAGGGCGAGGTCGTCGGCATCCTCGCCGCGAGCTGGCAGTACGCGATCCACGTGCCCGGCCGCTACGGCACGATCCAGGACCTCTGGGTCCACCCCGAGTGGCGCAGCCGGGCGCTCGGCCGTGAGCTGATCCTGGCCCTGGTGCGGCAGGCGACCGAGCTCGGCGTGCCGCGGCTGGAGGTCGGCCTGCCGCAGGAGAGCTTCCCCCAGCTCGCCGCGACCGAACGCTTCTACCGCGAGAACGACTTCACCCCGCTCGGCCCACGGATGCGACGGCTCCTCTCATGATCGCGTGGTTCCTTACTTGCCTATATGGAGAAAAAGGAACCACGCGATGACCGGCGCCGACCTCCTGATGATCGAGCAGCGGGGCGGCCATCGCGAGGGCGCGCCCTGGATCCTCGAAGGGGGGCAGAAGCTGCCGGGGATGGACGATCGGCGGCGAATCGCCGAGCTGCGCAACGGGTTGGTCTGCCACGCGCGGGTGCGGCCCGAGGGGGCCGACGCCGGCACGGACGAGGTCGAGCGCACCCTGGGCGAGCTGCACGAACCGGACTACCTGGAGACGCTGAAGGACGTCACCTCCGAAGAGCCGGTGGTGATGCCCGAGCTGGCCGCTCCCGGCCTGCCGCCCGACATCCCCGTGAGCGCCAGCCTCGTCGCCGCCGCCCACGAGGGGGTGCGCACGGCGATCAGCGCGGCGACGCGCCTGGTCGAGGGCGCCCGCTTCTCCTACGCCCTCTGCCGCCCGCCCGGCCACCACGCCGGGCCCGACTGGTTCGCCGGCTACTGCTATCTCAACTCCGCCGCGGCGGCGGCGCTGACCCTGCGCGAGGGGGGGCTGAAGCCGGTCGGCATCCTCGACCTCGACCTGCACTACCCCAACGGCACCGCGGCGATCGTGGCGAGGATGAGCGACGCCAGCCTGCACTCGCTGCACGCCTGGCCGGTGACCAACGTCGCCGCCCAGACGGTGACGCCGAGCAACGAACGCGAGCGGGTGGTCGAGTTCACCGGCAGCCCCGATGCGGCCACCTACCTGGACGCGGTGGCGCGCTCGGTCGAGTCGCTCGCCCATACCTCCGAGGCGCTGGTCGTCTCGCTCGGCTACGACACCGTCAAGGGCGACCCGCACGGGAACTGGGGCTTCTCGCCGACGATCTTCGCCCAGATCGGCCGCCTGCTCGCCGCCGCGGGCCGGCCCATCTGCGTCGTCCAGGAGGGTGGCTACGCGCTCCACACCCTGGCCGCCTGCAGCTACGCCTTCGCCGCCGGCCTGCTCGAGGAGGGGGCGCCGGTATGAGCGAGAACGGGCTCGAGCCCTACCGCCGTCGCCTCGACGGCCTGGACGACGAGATCGCCCGCCTGCTCGGCGAGCGCTTCGAGGTCTGCCGGGACATCGCCCGCTACAAGCGCGAGCACGAGATCCCGATGATGCAGCCGCACAGGGTCGAGGCGGTGCGCGAGCGCTACCTGGCGCGGGGCGAGGAGGCCAAGCTGCCGGCCGACTTCGCCGCCGATCTATTCGAGCTGCTGATCGCCGCCACCTGCAAGGAGGAGGACGAGCTGATGGCGGCGCTGGATGCTTCCTCAGGGAGTGGGGAGAAGTGACGAGCAACGGGAGTCCCGTCCGAGCGGCCGGGAGGCGGGCAGGTCTGCCTCCCGGCCCGCGCATGCCGAGCGCCCTGCAGGCAATCGGCTGGGCGAAGCGCCCCTACCCCTTCATGAAGCGCTGCCAGGAGCGCTACGGGGACGTCTTCACCCTGCGCATCCTGCACTCCGGCACGTGGGTCTTCCTCTGCGACCCCGAGGACGTGAAAAAGGTCTTCACCGCGCCGGCGGGCACGTTGGGGGTCGCCCTTGCCAACCCGCTGCTGAGGCCGATCCTCGGGCCGCGCTCGGTGATGCTGATGGAAGAGCCCGCGCACATGACCCGCCGCCGCCTGATGCTGCCGCCCTTCCACGGCAAACGGATGGGCAGCGACACCGCGATGATGGCCGAGGTGGCGCGCAGCGAGGTGCGCAGCTGGCCGGTCGGCGAGCCGTTCGAGCTCTGGCCGCACATGCAGGCGGTCACCCAGGAGGTGATCATGCGCTCGGTCTTCGGCCCCGACGACGACGGCCGGCTGGAGCACCTGCGCCAGCTCCTGCACGAGCTGACGGCGGCGCTGAACGAGCCGAAGCGGCTGAGCAGGGCGGCGGCGCTGGGGCCTGGCTGGCTCTCCCGCAACCAGGGCTTCCGGGAGGCGATGGCGCCGGTCGAAGCGGCGTTGCTGGAGGAGGTCGACCGACGGCGGCGCGAAGGCGAGAACGGCCGCAAGGACATCGTCTCGATCCTGATCGACGCCCGCTACGAGGACGGCTCGCCGATGAGCGAGCGGGACCTGCGCGACGAACTGATCACCCTGCTCACCGACGGGCCGACGTCCTCATCGCTGGCCTGGGTGTTCGAGCGGCTGCTGCGCCACCCGGAGAAGCTGGCGCGACTGCAGGGGGAGGTGCTCGCCGGCGAGGAGAGCACTTATATGGACGCGGTGGTGACCGAGACTTTGCGCCTCTGCCCGCCGGTGCCGGTGGTCGTCCGCCGCCTGTTGAAGCCCCTGGAGCTGGGCGGCTACCGCCTGCCCGCCGGCACGACGGTGGCGCCGTGCGTCTACCTGATCCACCACAACGAGGAGATCTACCCCAACCCGCGCCAGTTCCGCCCCGAGCGTTTCCTGGAGCAGCCGCCCGGCACCTATACCTGGATTCCCTTCGGGGGTGGAACCCGCCGCTGCCTCGCCGCCAGCTACGCCGAAATGGAGATGAAGCGGGTCCTGCGCACGGTGCTGAGCGAGGTGGAGCTGCGGCCGGTCGACTCCGATTCGGAGCGGGCGCGGCGCAGCGCGATCTCCTTCAGCCCGGACAAGCGCGCCCGCGTCGTCGCCGAACCCCGCACCCCCACCCC
>DASSXC010000311.1:0-7434 GCA_035704205.1 Solirubrobacterales bacterium
CGGGCCTGATTGGCTTGCCGAGCCTCAGGGACGTAGCCACTGCATATGAGGGGTTCATGGATGGGTTCACCTTCGACCTGACGCGAAACGCTCGGGATCTCCTCGGGATCGGCGATGGAGGCTTGGAACTCTGTGGACCTATCTACGAGGGATCGAAGATCGTCGGCGTGGGGGCCGTTTCTTTCTTACTGCCCGAGGTGGCCCCCGCCGCCTTGGGGCGTGTCGCCACTTTCGGGAGGTACGCTTCGGGGCTTGGAGATGCGGCTTATGAGTCAGTCCTTCAATTCCTCGCGGCTCACCCAAAGGCGCGATGGATCGTCGAACATGCCGAAAGCGTGTATAAAACGGGAAGCGTTGTCGCGGAATACCTGAAATGGATTGGAAGGGGCGTGGGTTGAGTCAGCCCCAGCCCGGAGGCGCGCAACCGATATCTATGGCGCGATCGTCGGCTGCCTTTGACTACAGAGACGCGAAGCAGTTGTTCGACCAAGGGGATGTGGACGGTCTGATCGCGGCCCTAGACCATCCGGACGTGCAAAGGTCGCACCTTCTAAGAGGAAGGCTCGTTAGATACCTTGGAAACCTCATGGATCGGCGCGCCGTTCCGGCCCTTGTCAAGGTGCTGCATGAGGACAACAGCACACCAACTCGGATTTTTGCTGCGGAAGGGCTTGGAAGGATTGGTGACCCCCGTGGTTTGCCGCCGCTGCGGGAGGCGGCTGCTGATCCAAATCGATCGGTTCGACTAGGGGCAATTCGCGGTCTCGGCGATATCCGGGACCGGGAGAGCGTTGATCGCCTTGTCGGGTGCCTGAATGATGACGACAGCTGGATCAGGGAATATGCCGCCTGGGCCTTGGGTGCCATCGGTGACCAGCGAGCCACTCAAGCTTTGGTAAAGGGCACGGAGGATTCGAATGGTCGTGTCAGAAAGGCAGCTGCTTTGGCGCTGGTGAGCCTCGGCGATTGGAATGCGATCGAGCCTTTGCGCGAAGCTCACTCTCGTGCGGGCCTGTTCCGCGGTCGTGTTTTGGGGCGAGCCCTTCGCGAACTTGAAGATCGCTTTCGCTGAGAAACGGGGATCATCCCTCCACTGTTTCGGTGCCTCCCAGTTGGTACGGTGGGAGAAATCGCGCTCAGCCGACCAGGTCTGTGAGCCGAACCAGGTTTGACGGAGTCCCTGATCTACCCCGCTCTGACGGACGTGGCGGCCGCCGTTATCTGGCGGATCGCCCTACAGCTCCTCGGCGATCCGCGGGGCTTCGCGGTTGAAGATCCAGACGGCGAAGATGCAGACTCCGATGTAGATCAGCGCGGCTGGGATCAGCCAGACTGCGCCGCCGGCCGCCTCGGCGGCAGTGGGCGCGCTCGGTTCGAGCATCCAAACGCGGGCCTGCTCGAAGATCGGCCCCAGGGGGTTGACCATCAAGAGCCGCCGGTAGGTCTCGTTTTCGAGGATTTCGATCGGATAGAGAACGGGAGTCGCGTAGAAGAGGATCTGGGTGACGACGGTCCAGATGATCGCCACGTCGCGGAAGCGCACGTAGAGCACGGAGAGGGCCATGCTCAGCGCGGCGGTGAAGACGAAGAGCAGCGCGAGGACGAGCGGGAACAGGAGCCAGGTCCAGGCCGGTTCGACGCCGAAGGCGAACATGAAGACGAAGACGATGAGCAGGTTCAGTCCGAGGTTGAACACGCCCGTGAGCGACGTTGCCAGGGGAATCACCAGCCGCGGGAACTGGGTCTTCCGCACGATGCCCTCCTGGGTGACGACCGAGGTCACAGAGCTCGTCGTCGCTTCCGAGAAAAAGGTGAAGAGAACGATGCCGAGCAGCAGCAGCACCGGGTAGAACTCGGCGACGCCGCTGCCGAGTTTGAACACCTGCGTGAAGACGAAAAGCAGCACCCCGAACAGCATCAGCGGGCGCACCAGCGACCAGACGTAGCCGAGGACGGTGCCGAAGTAGACCCGCTTGAACTCGGTCACCGCCATCAGCCAGAGCAGGTCGAAGAAGCGGCGGGGGCCGCCGCCGAGCGCCGAGGGTCCGTGGACCTCGCGCAGTGGCATCTCCTCGCTGGGGGTCGCCGTGCGCACGGTTTAGCTCTCCTCGACGGCCGCCGAGGCGGAGTAGGGGAGGGAGACGATTCCCTGGGATTGCGATTCGCCGCCGTAGACGACGAAGTCGACCGAGTTGTGGACGTGGAGGGCGACGCCGCCGCCCTCGACCCGGTTGACCCCGGTGTGGATGAAGTAACGGCCGGGAGCGAGCAGGTTCTCGATCTCGACGCCAACCTTGACCCGGTCGCCGGCGGCGAGCTTGGTCGTGCCGTCGTCCTTGCGCACCCCGGCGCCGAACTGGAAGACCCCGACCCCGTCGGCGTTGGCGAGGGCAAAGCCCATCCCGATCCCCGGGTTGTCGCGCAGCGCTTCCAGTTCCACGTGCAGGCGGATCGGTTCGCCGTGCTCGACGTTGGTCAAACGGACACCGGCTGCGTCCTCGACCCAGGCGTCGAGCAGGCGCACCTCGTCGCCCGGCCCCGTCGTCGGACCGCCGCCGACCTCGCTGCCCTTTTCGAAGTTCAGCCGCAGGTAGCGCCGGCCGACCTCGGCGGGGTCGCCGATGTGCTGGATCTTTCCTCCGTCGATCAGCATCGCCCGGTGGCAGAATTCCTCCACGGTCGTCATCTCGTGGGTGACGAGGACGACGGTCTTGCCCAGCGCTTTCATTTCGCGGAAGGCGTCGCCGCACTTCTGCTGGAAGGCCGCGTCGCCGACGGCCAGCACCTCGTCGATCAAGAGGATGTCGGCATCGACCTCCATCATCAGCGAGAAGGCGAGCCGCACCAGCATCCCCGAGGAGTAGTTCTTCAGCTTCAGGTCGACGAATTCACCCAGCTCGGCGAACTCGATCACCGGCTCGAGGCGCTCGCGGGTCTCCTGCGGGGTCAGGCCCATCATCACCCCGTTGAGGACGACGTTCTCGCGCGCGGTCAGCTCGAGGTTGAAGCCGACGCCAAGCTCGATGAAGGGCGCCAGCCGTCCCGCCATGCGGATCGTTCCGGCATCGGCGCGGTAGATGCTCGCCAGTAGCTTCAGCAGGGTGCTCTTGCCGGAGCCGTTGCGGCCGACGATGCCGAAGAACTCGCCCTGCTCGATCTCGAAGGAGACCCCGTCGAGCGCGTGCAGCTCGCGGTAGTCGCGGGCCGAGAACGGCCGCACGATTCGCTCTTTGAACGAGTCCACGCGGTGGGTGGGTATGCGGAACGACTTGCACAGCCCCTCTACCTCGATCGCTGTCGCGGTCGCCGGCACGCCGCGGAACGCTAGCGTGGCGGGGTGATGCGCGTGCCGAGGCTGCTGCGACGGAACCGCCGCCGGGGCCGCCGGCTGCTGGCACTGGTGCCGTTCCGCGACGAGATGCGCTTCCTGCCCGGCCTGTTCGAGAACCTCAGCGGCCAGGTCGACGGCGTGATCGCCCTCGACGACCAGTCCAGCAACGACGCACGGGCGTTCGTCGAATCGCAGCCCCTGCTGCTCGACCTCATCGTCGTTCCGGCCGGCGCTCAGGGGGAGCTGGAAGACAGCAAGAACCACCGGGCGCTGGTCGAAGCCGCCTGGGATCACGGCCCGGCCTGGCTGCTTGGGATCGACGCCGACGAGCGGGTCGAGCGAGAGTTTCGGCAGCGGGCCGAGGGTGAGATCGACCGCGCCGAGGATGCCGGCGAGGTGGCCCTCTGGGTGCCGTTTCGCGAGCTCTGGGGCGCTTATGACCGGGTTCGCGTGGACGGCGTCTGGGGCCAGAAGCGCAAGGCCTGCCTGTTCAGGTCCGATCGCGAGCACCGCTTCGACGAGCGCCGCCTGCACCAGATCTGGGCACCCTGGCCGCCGGCCGGTGGCGAATACCGCACGGCGGACCTGAACCTCTACCACCTGCGGATGGTCAGGGCCGAGGACCGCGAAGCGCGGGTTGAGCGCTACCGCCGCCTCGATCCGGAGCGCCGCTGGCAGGAGATCGGCTACGACTACCTGCTCGACGAGGAGGGTCTGGAGCTGGCGCCGCTTCAGCCCGGCCGCGACTACCTGCCGTTTGGGGCCTGAGCCGCACGTCAGACTCCGCGCCCATGGCCGACCCCCGTTCCGTCGCCGTCGTCATCCCGAGCTGGAACACGCTGGGCTTCCTGCCGGCTTGCCTCGACTCGCTCACCGGCCAGGGAGTCGAGCCCGAGCCGATGATCGTCGACAACGGCTCCACGGACGGCTCGGCCGAGTACCTGCAGCGAGAAGGCGTGCCGCACGTCCTCCTGCCCCGGAACGTCGGCTTCGCCGCCGCGGTCAACCTCGGGGTGGCGAAGACGGAGGCGGCGGCGATCCTGATCCTCAACGCCGACACCGTGCTGGAGCCCGGCTGCCTGTCCCCGTTGCTCGACGCCTTGCGCACGGACTCGACCCTGGGCGGGGTGCAGCCGCGCATCCTCCAGCTCGAGGGCGCCGGCGGGGCGCGATCGGTGGATAGCGCGCGCATCTACAGTGCCGGCCAGGCGCTGACCCGGGACGGACGGGCGTACGAGCTGGGAATGGGGGAGAAGCAGGAGCCTGAGCGCTTGGTCGGAGGCGAGATCTTCGGCGTCTGCGGAGCCGCCTGCCTGCTGCGCCGCGAGCTGTTCGACCGGCTCGGTGGCTACGACGAGTCCTACTTCGCCTTCTACGAGGACGTCGATCTGAATCTGCGCGGGAGGATCGCCGGCTACGGCTTCGCCTACGTGCCACGGGCGGTCGTCTGGCACGTCGGGAACGCGGCCTGGACCGCGGGCTTCGAGCGCCCGGGGGCCGACAACGCCCGGCTGGTCGCGCGCAACCGGCTCGCCACCCAGGTCAAGTTCATGCCGCTCAGGACGGTACCGCGAATCGCCGCGGTGGAGCTGGGTTCCCTGCTTCGCGCCGCCCGCCAGCGCCGCTTGCTGGCAACCCTGGCCGGCAAGCTCGCGGCGCTGGCATGGCTTCCCCGTCTGCTCCGCGAGCGCCGCCGCCTGCGCGACGGCGGCGATGTCTCGAGGGCTAGGAGCTGGCTCGGCGCCGGCGCAGGGCGAGGGCTTCGGGCAGGCTGATGTCGAGGGGGCCGTCCGCCGGCATCGGTCGGCGCTCCGGGCCGGCGCCCTCGCGCCAGCCGCGCAGCCGCCCGCCGACGCCCTTCGCCGTCCGATCGCGGAGCAGCTGGCCGGCGCAGATCGCCGCCTCGGCGGCGAGCGCGCGCAGCGCCAGCCGCGGCCTCGACATCACGCCGTAGCGGCGCAGCATGTAGCCGCGGCTCCAGCCGGTGCGGGCGTACTTCTCGCCGCTGCCGGCGCCGAGGCTGGCCGAGTAGGCGTGCACGGCGACGGCCTCGGGCGCGAGGCGGCAACGCCCCCCTGCCGCCCGCAGGCGCAGGGCGAGGTCGAGGTCCTCGTAGTAGAGGAAGATGCGCTCGTCGAAGCCGCCGACCGCGCGGAAGGCATCGAGCCGATAGAGCGCGGCACCCCCGGTCGGGCCCAGTGGAGCGGCCGCCTTCACCGCCGCCTCCAGCGGTTCGCCGTGCAGATGGTCGAAGCCCATCAGGGTGCGGTCGGCGACGACGCCGGCCGAGTCGATCGTGCCGGGGGCGGCCGCCTGCACGAGCACGCCGGCGACGCACTCCGGCCCCTCCGCGGAGGCGTCGAGCAGCGCCTCGACGAAGCGCGGCTCCGCTTCGGTGTCGTTGTTGAGCAGGATCGCCGGATCGCCCGGCTGCACGGCGATCGCCCGGTTCAGGGCCGGGCCGAAGCCGAGGTTGCGGCCGAGCTCCAGCAACGAGGCCTCGGGGAACTCCTCACGAATGAGCTCCGCCGTGCCGTCGGTGGAGCCGTTGTCGACCACGACCACGTCCGCCGGGCGGCTCTGCATTTCGAGACTGCGCAGCGCTCGGCTCAGCCGCTCGCGGCCGTTGAACGTCGGTATGTAGATGGCGGGTCGCATGATCTGCTGGCGCAGTAGGGTTGCAGCCTCGTAATGGATGCCCTGAAGGGACTAATTCTCTCTGGCGGGGCGGGCACCCGCCTGCGCCCCATCACGCACACCTCGGCGAAGCAGCTCGTGCCCGTCGCCAACAAACCCGTGCTCTTCTACGGGATCGAGGCCCTGGTCGAGGCTGGGGTGACGGAGATCGGGATCATCATCGCCCCGGAGACCGGCGACGAGATCCAGGCTGCTGCGGGCGACGGCTCGCAGTTCGGCGCCGAGATCACCTACATCCTCCAGGACGAGCCGGCCGGGCTGGCTCACGCCGTGCTCACCGCGGAGGACTTCATCGCTGGCTCGCCCTTCGTCATGTATCTCGGCGACAACCTGCTCGCCGACGGCCTGCGCGGCCTCGTCGCCACCTTCCGAGAGTCCGAGCCGGACGCGCTGATCCTGCTCACGCCGGTCTCCGATCCAAGCTCCTACGGCGTCGCCGAGCTCGACGGCGACCACGTCGTGCGGCTGGTCGAGAAGCCGAAAGACCCGCCCTCCAACCTTGCCCTGGTCGGCGTCTACCTCTTCAACTCGTCGATCTTCGACGCCTCCCGCGCCCTCGAGCCCTCCTGGCGCGGCGAGCTGGAGATCACCGAGGCGATCCAGAGCCTGATCGAGGATGGGCACAAGGTGCAGTCCGAGGTGGTCAGCGGCTGGTGGAAGGACACCGGTCAGCTTGCCGACATGCTCGAGGCCAATCGCCTCGTCCTCGAGGAGATCGAGCCGCGCCTCGACGGGGAGATCGACGAGGGCTCCCGGGTCGAGGGCAGGGTCGTTGTCGAAGCGGGCGCCAAGGTGAGCGACTCGGTTGTGCGCGGCCCAGCCGTGATCGGCGCCGGCGCCCGGATCGAGAGCGCCTACGTCGGCCCCTACACCTCGATTGGTGAGAACGTGCGCATCTGCCGCTCCGAACTCGAGCACTCGATCATCCTCTCGGGCTCCGTGGTCGAGGACCTCGGCACGCGGATGGAGGCCAGCCTGCTTGGCCGCGAAGTGAAGCTGACCCGCAGCGACGGGATGCCGAAGACGCTGCGGATGCTGGTCGGCGACAAGTCGGAGATCAAGATCATCTGATGGCAGGCGGGCGATGAAGCTGTTGGTGACGGGGGCGGCCGGAATGCTCGGCCGCGACGTGATGCTCGCCGCCGGCAACGCCGGCCACCAGGTGGTCGGCTTCGGCCACGCCGAGCTCGACATTGCCGACGAGGCCGCGGTCGAGGTCAAGGTCGAGGCCGAGCGCCCCGACGTGGTGATCAACTGCGCCGCCTGGACCGACGTCGACGGGGCCGAGGAGGCCGAGCAGGCGGCGATGGAGGTCAACGGCCAGGGGGCGGGGCACGTCGCCGCGGCCGCCGCGGCAGTGGGCGCCTCGGTCCTCTACGTCTCCAGCGACTACGTCTTCGACGGCT
>DASSXC010000312.1:0-12006 GCA_035704205.1 Solirubrobacterales bacterium
GCCGAGCGAGCGGCGGACATGATGTGGCTCGTCTCCAGCCGCACGGTCACCGTCTTCGCCAAGCTCTTCGAAGAGGAGCACCGCAAGGAAGTGTCGGGGGTCGTCGGGGTCAGCTCGGTGGCGAACGAACAGATCGACATCGGCGCGCGGGAGTCGCTCCTCCTCGTGGCGCTCGTCAGCCTCTCTCTCGGCCTGATCAACCTCTTCCCCTTCCTGCCGCTGGACGGCGGCCACATCTTCTGGAGCCTGGTCGAGAAAGTCCGCGGCAGGCCGGTTCCCTTCCGCGTCATGGAGCGTGCCGGCGCAATCGGCTTCGTGCTCGTGATCATGCTCTTCTTCCTCGGCCTGACCAACGACATCGGCCGCCTGACCGGCGAAGGCTTCAACGTTCGTTAGGGGGCCCCCGCGGTTTCTGTAGGGCCGCCGTTCGGGGGATTCCTGACAGGAAGTCGTTGCACTTTATTTCTATTCTGCGCGCCACACGCGCGGAGCGGGCTGCAACGGTCGGACCATGGTCCTTGTCGTTGGCACTGCCGAGATCTTCACGCCCGTCATCGAGGGTGCTGCTGCTGCAATTGGATCGGGGGTCGTGCTCGGTAGCTTCGGCGGCGCCAGCGTGGGGGTGCTCAACGGCTTGTCGCGCAAGCAGATTGAAGACAACGGGCTGCGAGACGGTTACTTCGGGGCCTTGATCGCTTTGATGCTCTGGCTTCTCGACCAATGCATCGTTTACGCTACATGGATATGACCGACGTCGGATACCGCGACATCTGGCTGAGCTTGGCGATCGTCTTTCCAATCGGCGCGGTCGGGCTGTTCCTGCTCCGCAACGATCCACAGGCGAAGGGCATGATGGTCTTCGTGCTCCTGTACTTCGGCGTCTTCCTGCGCCACAAGTTCTACGCGCGCGAGCTACGCAAGCGCAGGCGCGCCGAGCCGCCCAGATAGCCTGTAGGCATGGCCTCGAAGCGGCAGATATTCGTCGGCGGGGTGCCGATCGGCGGGGGTGCGCCGGTCGCCGTGCAGACGATGACCAAGACCGAGACCGCCAATCTGGCGGCGACGATGGAGCAGATCCGCAAGGTCGCCGACGCCGGGGCGGACATCGTCAGGGTCGCGGTGCCTCGCGATGACGACGTCGAGGCGCTGAAGACGATCGTCGTGGAATCGCCGATCCCGGTGATCGCCGACATCCACTTCAACCACACCCTGGCTCTCAAGGCGATCGACGCAGGCGCCCACTGCATCAGGCTCAACCCGGGCAACATCGGCGGCCGCGAGAAAGTCGCCGAGGTGGTCGAGAAGGCGACCGCCGCTGGAGTGCCGATGCGGATCGGGGTCAACTCCGGGTCGCTGCCCAAGCACCTGCACGAGTTGGAGCGCACCGCGCCGGTCGAGGCGCTCGTCGCCGCCGCGGTCGAGTTCGTCGAGCTGATGGAGGGCCTCGACTTCGAGGACTTCAAGGTCTCGATCAAGTCGACCAACGTCCCCAACACGATCGCCGCCAACCGCCTGCTCTCGGAGAGGATTCCCTATCCGCTGCATCTCGGAATCACCGAGGCGGGGACGAAATGGTCCGGCTCGCTGAAGTCCTCGGTCGGCCTCGGCACGCTGCTCGCCGACGGGATTGGCGACACGATCCGGATCAGCCTCTCGACCTTCCACGCCGAGGAGGAGGTCAAGGTCGCCTGGGAGATCCTCAAGGCGCTGCAGCTGCGCGAGCGGGGCCCGGTGCTGATCGCCTGCCCGACCTGCGGCCGTCTGCAGTTCGACATGGACTCAGTTGTGGCCGAAATCGAGCAGCGGCTGGAAGCCTATGAGGAGCCGATCGAGGTCGCGGTCCTTGGTTGTGCCGTGAATGGCATTGGTGAGGCCTCTCACGCCGACTTCGGGATAGCGGGAGCTAAGAACGAGGGGCTGATCTTCGCCGGAGGCAAGCCACTACGCAAGGTGCCGCAAGCTAGCTTGGTAGACACTCTCTTCGAAGAGATCGACAAGTCGCTTGACCGCGGCAAAGTCGAATTCGACGAGACCGAGTCGCGGGAGGGCGCTGAGTGGGTCGCTCGCATCGAGGAGGAAAACGCCGGCGACCTCACTCCCGAGAAGATCGCCCAGATGGAGCACGAAGCGGCTGAAAAAGGCGAGTCAGACCGCGTGCTTCTAGATGAGCAAGCTTCCCCGACGGCCGGGCGGCGGTTCACCAGGGCATAGGCCTCTCGGGCGGGTGGCGTGGGATGGGGTGTCGCGGCGCGGCGTCCTCTTTTTCGCCCCAATCCGGTCCTCGGACGGCCGAAGCGCTTCAGGCGAAAAACCCAGCGCCCCGACGGACACCCCATCCCACGACAGGACCCGCCCGCCGAAACCCTCAGCCTGTAAACGTCCTGTCGACCACCATCCGCCTTACTAGTGGATAGGTTTCCCCTAGTGACGCGGCTGAGTCAGACGTTTCTGCCCACGCTGAAGGACCCACCCGCAGATGCGGAGGCGGTCTCGCACAAGCTGATGGTGCGGGCGGGCCTTATTCGGCAGCTGGGGGCGGGGCTGTGGACGTATCTGCCGGCCGGATGGCGGGTGCACCGCAAGGTGGAAGCGGTGATCCGCGAGGAGATGGAGGGGATCGGCTGCCAGGAGATGCTGATGCCTGTTCTGCAGCCGGCGGAGGCATGGGAGAAGACGGGGCGCTACGGGATCGACGAGCTGTTCAAGCTCCAGGATCGCAAGGGAGCGGAGATGGTGCTGGCGATGACGCACGAGGAGTGCGTCACCACCCACGTCGCCCGCGAGGTGCGCTCCTACCGCGACCTGCCGCTGATGCTGTTCCACATCCAGACCAAGGAGCGCGACGAGCCGCGTCCGCGGGCCGGCGTCCTGCGCACGCGCGAGTTCACGATGAAGGACGCCTACTCCTTCGACCGCGACGAGGAGGGTCTGGCGCGCTCCTACGAGCTGCAGAGCGAGGCCTACGGCCGGATCTTCGACCGCTGCGGCCTGCGCTGGTACCGGGTCGAGTCCGACGTCGGGATGATGGGCGGATCCGGCGCCCACGAGTACATGGCGCCGTGCGCGGCGGGCGAGAACGAGGTGGCGCTGGCGCCCGGCTACGCGGCGAACGTCGAGATCGCCTCCGCTGAGGCGCAGCAAGTCGAGCTACCGGCGCCGCTGGACGCTCCCGAGGAGGTCGATACGCCCGGCCTGACCAAGGTAGAGGAGGTGGCCGACCACCTCGGGCTCCCGCACGGAGCCTTCATCAAGACCCTGCCAATCATCGTCGAAGGTCGCGGGATGGTCCTCGTGCTGCTCCGCGGCGACCACCGGCTCAACGAGATCAAGCTGCGCAACGGGATGAAGACCGACTTCCGCCAGGCGAGCAGCGAGGAGATCGAGGCGCAACTTGGCCCCGTCGGCTACCTCGGCCCGGTTGGCAGCGGTCTGCCGATCATCAAGGACGCGGCGCTCACCGGCAATTCCTATGTTTCCGGAGCCAATAAGCCGAACACCCACCTCCGTGGCGTCGACCCCTCGCGCGACTTCGAGGCCTACGAGCTGGACGTGCGCACGGTCGAGGCGGGCGACACGGCGCCCGGCGGCGGCACGATCGAGATCGAGCCGGCGATCGAGATCGGCAACATCTTCAAGCTCGGCAGCCGTTACTCCGTGCCCCTCGGCGCCACCTACCTCGACGAGAACGGGGTCGAGCGACCCATCGTGATGGGCTCCTACGGGATCGGGCCGGCCCGGATCGTCGCCGCGGCGATCGAGCAGGGGGCCGACGAGCGGGGAATCGTCTGGCCCGCCGGACTGGCGCCCTGGCAGGTCCAGCTCGTCTCGCTCGCCAAGGCGGGAGAGGCCGAGCGCGAGGCGGCCGACGGCCTCTACGAGGAGTTGCGCGAGGCGGGTGCCGAGGTCCTCTACGACGACCGCGACGCCGGCCCGGGCGAGAAGCTCACCGACGCCGAGCTGCTCGGCTGCCCGCTGCGGGTCGTCGTCGGCCGGCGTGGCCTCGCCAAGGGCGTCGTCGAGGCCAGCGAGCGGGCCGGCGGCGCGGAGCACGAGCTGCCGGTCGAGGAGGCCGGCAAACGGGCCCTCGCGTTGCTGCAGGGCGGGGATGGCTGATACCGCACCCTTTGGGCGCGGCCGCATCCGCCGCCTGTTCGGCCTCGACCGCAGCGGCCCGCCGCCGCCGCAGACGCGCGAGGGCGAGCCGCTCAATCCCTGGACGCTCCCCAACCTGGTCGGCTACCTGCGGTTGCTCGGCCTGCCGGTCTTCCTCTACCTCGCCTTCGAGACCGAGGACGGCCGCAGCGTCGCCTCCGCGGCGCTCTTCTGGCTGATCGCCGCCGGCGACTACGTCGACGGCTTCCTCGCCCGGGTCACCGGTCAGTACAGCCGCCTCGGCGCGATCCTCGACCCGCTGATCGACCGGCTGACGATCCTCGCCGGCGCCGTCGTCTGCTGGCACTTCGAGCTGCTGCCACGCTGGGCGCTGGCCCTGCTCGTCGCCCGCGAGCTGGCGATGCTGCTCCTCGCCCAGTACGGGCTTCGCCACGGAGTCGAGATCGCGGTCAACTGGCCCGGCCGGATCTCCGTCTTCCCGATCATGGGGGGGATCTTCTTCGCCCTCGTCTTCGCCGGCTGGGTGCCGGCCGCGCTGCTGATCGTCGGCGTCGCCCTGGCGATCGTCGCGACCGTGCTCTACGCGCGTACGGGCGTGCGCGAGGTTCGCGAAAGCAAGGCGCAAGCTCGCTCTCAGGCTCCATAACCTTCAACCTAGAGTTGAACCTTTGGCTCAGCGACCTATAATTCGGTCCCTGCGGCCAAACGGAGGCGAAGGTCTCCCGAATAAGGAGCGAGATGGAGGACACCTTTCCCGATCTCGGTTCGCTCAGCGACGAAGAGCTGAAGGACCTGATCGACAAGCTCACCACCGAGGAGAACGAGATCTCCTACAAGCGCCGGGTCCTGCACGGCAAGATCGACATCCTGCGGGCGGAGCTGGTCAACCGGCTGCGCCAGAAGCGCGAAAGCGGCGACTCGCTGATCTCGGGAGACGACGTCGCCCAGCTCACCGACATCCTCGCCGGCAAGACGCAGAGCCCGCCGGAGGGCGACGCAGCCGCCTGAGCCCGAGGAGCGATTGGAATGGCCATCCACTGTCCGGAGTGCGGCTTCGTCAACCCCGAGGGGGCGAACTACTGCCAGAAGTGCGGCGCCTACCTCGGCGGGCCCAAAGACGGCGACGACGAACCGACGACGATGACCTACACGGTCGACGACACCGGCGAGATGCAGCCGATCGACATCGACGAGGTTCTCGACGAAAGCGGAGCGGCGCTGGTGATCCGCTCCGGGGGAGGCCGCGCGGGGGAGAGCTTCACCGTCACCGACGACCGGGTCAGCATCGGGCGCAGCCCCGACGCCGGGGTCTTCCTCGACGACGTCACCGTCTCGCGCAACCACGCCCTGCTCGTGCGCCGTCGCGACGGCTTCTACATCGACGACCTCGGCTCGCTCAACGGCACCTACGTCAACCGCCGCCGGATCGAGTCGCACCGGCTCGCCGACGGCGACGAGATCCAGGTCGGCAAGTACAAGCTCAGTTACCTGGAGAAGTAGGGCGGGCGTGGCGGTCTCAGAGCAGCAGGTTCGCCAGCGGGACTCGCGGCCGCGCAAGGCGCTGACGATCGGGGCGGTCTGCAAGATCCTCCAGAACGAGTTCGACGACATCTCGATCTCGAAGATCCGCTACCTCGAGGACCAGAAGCTGCTGACCCCGCGGCGCACTCAGGGCGGCTACCGCCTCTACAGCCAGTCCGACGTCGAGCGGCTGCGCACGATCCTGCGCCTGCAGCGCGACGAGTTCCTGCCTCTGCGGGTGATCCGCCAGGAGCTTGCCGCCGGCGGTGACATCGACCTCGGTGGCGGCAGCGACCGGCGCCCCGCCGGCGGCGGCGTGCGACGGGCGATCCTGGTCAACACCTCGAGCGCCTACCTGACCCTCGAGGAGGTGGTCGAGGAGACCGGCGCCCGTGCCGAGCTGATCGCCGAGCTGGAGAACTTCGGCATCGTCCAGCCCGAGAAGCGCGACGGCAAAACCGTCTACGACGAGACCGACCGCGAGATCGTCCGCGCCGCCAACGAGCTCTCCCGGGTCGGCGTCGGCGCGCGCAACCTGCGCGTCTTCCGCTCCTCGGCGGACCGCGAGGCGAACCTGCTGGAAGCGTTGCTGGGGCCGTCGCTGCGCTCGCGCAACCCGGAGCGGCGCAAAGAGGCATTGGAGAGCCTGGAGAGCCTGGCGGCGACCGTCAGCCACCTCAAGCATCTGCTGCTGGTCAGGGACCTACGGCGACTAGCCGGGGACTGACGGACCGCCAGTGCCTCGCGTGACCCGCCGACGAACGGTCGCGGCTCCCCTGGACGAAGTCTGGGAGCTGGTCTCCGATCCCTACAGCCTGCCCCGCTGGTGGCCGCGCACGAGCCGGGTGGAGAGCGTCGACCGCAAGCCGGAGGGGAAGCGCAGCCAGTGGACCAAGGTGCTGGAGACGGCCGAGGGGCGCGGTGTGCGGGCCGACTACCGCTGCCTCAGCTCGGCGAAGGGAGAGCGCTACGTCTGGGAGCAGCAACTTGCCGGCAGCCCCTTCGAGCGCCACCTGCGCAGATCGGTGATCGAGATCGGCCTGCGGGGCGAGGACGGCGCAACCGAGGTCAGCCTCACCTCCGACCAGAAGCTGCGCGGCATGTCGAGACTGGGCTCGCCGATGATGCGCGGCGGCCAGGGCAAGATCCTCGACGAGGCGCTGAATGGTCTCGAAACTGCGCTGGGAGCTTCGTCGTGAGGGGGCGAGGGGCTGTCCCGGCAGGGGTTCCACTTAACTTTTTCGGTGGTTTGGTTTGCAGCTGGCGCCCAGGGCGCTCGACGAAAAAGTGCAAGACGTTCCACCCCTACCGGGACAGCCCCTCGTGAAGGCGCCGCGAAGGGACTCCAAGTGGTGGGGTTGGGGCGATCCGGCGATCGAGCCGGAGCTGGATGGTGAGGCGCTGGCGACGCTGCGGGAGCGGATCGGGGAGCTGGAGCGGTGGCCGCTGGCGGCGGAGCTGGAGCGCTTCGAGTTGCCCGAGGCCGAGGCGCTGCCGCGGGCGCTGATCGATGCGGTCGGCGAGGCCAACGTCTTCACCGGCACCGAGGACCGGGTGCGACATGCGACGGGTTGCGGCTACGCCGACCTGGCGCGGTTGCGGGGCGGGCGGCTGGATGCGGCGCCCGACGCCGTCCTGCTGCCCGAGGACGCCGAGACCGTGCGGCGCGTCTTGGAGATATGCGCGGCGGAGGGGATCGCTGTCGTCCCGTACGGCGGCGGCACCAGCGTCGTCGGCGGGGTCGAGCCGCTGCGCGGTGGCCACTCTCGCCTGATCAGCCTCGACCTGGGCCAACTGCAGGACGTCGAGGTCGACGAGCGCTCGCTGACGGCGCGGCTCGGCGCCGGCCTGCGCGGTCCTGAGGCGGAAGCCGCGCTCAACGCGCGAGGCGTCGTGCTCGGGCATTTCCCGCAGTCGTTCGAGTACGCGACGGTCGGCGGCTTCGCTGCGACGCGCTCGGCCGGGCAGGCCTCGAGCGGTTACGGGCGCTTCGACGCCCTGGTCAGCTCGGTGCGCTTGATCGCGCCGGCGGGTGACCTACGGACGCTGGAAACGTCGCACACCGCCGCCGGCCCGGCCTTGCGCGAGCTCGTGGTCGGCTCGGAGGGCGTCTTCGGCGTCATTCCGGAGGTCACCGTGCGGGTCCGGCCGCAACCGAGGCAAAGGCGTTACGAGGCCTGGATCGCGGAGAGCTTCGAGGCCGGCGCCGAGATCGTCCGGGCGCTCGCCCAGGGGCCCGGCCTGCCCGACGTGATCCGGGTCTCCGACGAGGAGGAGACGGAGATCTCGCTGGCCCTCTCCGGGCCGCGGGGAACGACCGGCAGGCTCTTCGGCGGCTACCTCGGCCTGCGCGGCAAGCGGGGTGGCTGCCTGATCGTGGTCGGCATCGAGGGAAGCGAGGAGTCCGTCGCCCGACGGCGCGCCCTCGCCGTGCGGGCGCTGCGCCGCGGCGGGGCCGCTTACCTCGGACAGGGCGCCGGCAACTCCTGGGAGCACGGCCGCTTCCAGGGCCCCTACCTGCGCGACACGCTGATGGGAATGGGGGCGATGGTCGAGACGCTGGAGACCTCCCACACCTGGTCGCGCCTGGGCGAGCTGCATACCGCGGTGGGAGCGGCGATCCGCGACTCGCTCGCCAGCCAGGGCACCCCGGGCCTCGCCTTCTGCCATCTCTCGCACGCCTACGCCGACGGCGCCTCGCTCTACTTCACCTTCATCTCGCGCGCCAGGCGGGGCGAGGAGATCGAGCAGTGGCAGGCGGTCAAGCGCGCCGCCTGCGAGGCGATCGTCGGGACCGGCGGCACGATCACCCACCACCACGCGGTCGGCCGCGACCACGCCCCCTACATGAAGGCCGAGGTGGGGGAGACGGGCTTGGACGTATTGCGGTCGGTGAAGGAGAGGCTGGATCCCGAAGGGATCATGAACCCCGGCAAGCTGCTGCCGCGATAGCGGACGTCTATCCGCCGGTTTTGGCGATCGGGCCGGTGATTTGTCCGGTCAAGACCGTCTCGCCGATGTAGCGCGGCAGCGATTTGCTCTTCTTCGCCCGGGCAACCTCCTGCTGGTAGGCGGCGTTCGAGGTGCGGGAGACGTAGATCCGGTCGAAGGCCCCGCTGGCGACGTAGGCGAGCAGTTCGGCTGGGATCGTGAAGCGGGCGCCGAGGTTGCCCTCCTCACCGACGGCGACGCTGCCGACGCGCAGCGAGAGCTTGGGGGTGCGGTAGAGCCAGACGGTGTAGGACTCACCCTGCTCGGTCGGCTGCAGGTTTTCGGCGGTCACCTGGAGGACGATTTCCTCCTTGCCGACCCGGCCGAAGATCGCCCGGCCGCTGGCGTCGCTGCCGTCTGCCGCCGCGAGCACCGCTTGCGTGACTCTGCCGTTTTCCGAGGCGGTGAGTTCGGTGTCCGATCCCGCGGCCGACGTGGTGGAGTCAGACCCGCCATCGCCACCGCCGATCAGCGCTATCGCGGCCAGCACGATGGCGACGATGCCGAGGGCGCCGCCGGTGAGGAGGACGAGGCGGCGGCGCTCGGGGGGCAGCGTGGGCCGCGACGAAGCTTTCCGAGGAGCGGCCGGACCGGGCGACGCCGAGCGCTTGCTGGCCCGCTGCGTGCGCGTGTCGCCTGCATGCACGCGCTCCTCGCCATAGAGAATGTCAGATGCTCCCTCCTCGACCTGCGGTTTCGCCGCAGGCTCATCAGCCGGCGGAGCAGGCGGGGCTTCGCTCGAAGCCTCCAACTCCGCGAGAGCGTCATTCACTTCCACACGCAGGTCCTCGACGCTGAGGCCCTTCAGCGCGGCGATGTCCTCGTAGCCCTCCTCACGCCTGGCGAGCAGGCGGAGCAGCGCTCTCTGGTCGTCGCTCAGTGCCACGGAGGCGGAAGCCTATGCGACGGGCCTTAAGGCCAGATGTGCGAGGAGGTAGGGTCCGCGCCGATGGCGGACGATCCACGCGGCCTGCTCTCGTATTTCGACGCCCTGATCGGGACCGAATGGCTCGACGACGACCCAGATCATGCCCGCGCGCGGGTGCCCGTCCGCGACGAGCTGCGCCAGCCGGTCGGCCTGATGCACGGCGGCGTGATGTCGACCCTGGTGGAGAGCGTCTGCTCGCGCGCCACCGCCCTCGCCGTGCTGGACGACGGCATGGCGGCGATGGGCCAGTCGATCAGCGTCAGCTTCATGCGCCCGATTACGGAGGGCCATGCCGAAGCGAAGGCCCACGCCCGGCACCGCGGCCGCACGACCTGGGTCTGGGAGGCGGAAGTGGTCGACGCCGAGGACAGGCTTTGCGCGCTTGCGCAAATGACGATCGCGGTGCGGCCTATCCCCGGAACTGGTTCGTGATTGGCAGGCGGCGGTCGCGACCAAACGCCTTCGGGGTGATGCGAATGCCCGGCGCCGCCTGGCGGCGCTTGTACTCGGAGCGGTCGACCATCCGCACCACCTCGTCGACCACGTCGGCCGGCATTCCCGCCGCGACCATCTCCTCACGGCCCTGGTCGCGCTCGACGTAGGCCTCGAGCACCCGGTCGAGCAGCTCGTAGGGCGGCAACGAGTCGCTGTCGAGCTGATCGGGGCGGAGCTCGGCCGACGGCGCCCGCTCGAGCACGGAGGCGGGGATCAGCTCGTGCCCGGCCTGGGCGTTGCGGTGCCGCACGAGCTCGTACACCAGGGTCTTCGGCACGTCCTTGATCGCCGCGAAGCCGCCCGCCATGTCGCCGTAGAGGGTCGCGTAGCCGACCGACATCTCGCTCTTGTTGCCGGTGGTCAGGACCAGCCAGCCGTGCTTGTTGGAGAGCGCCATCATCAGGTTGCCGCGGATCCGCGCCTGGATGTTCTCGGCGGCCAGGTCGGGCTCCGAGGGTCGCGTGGGATCACGCGGCAGCGGCTCCTCCGGCGTCCCGGCGGGATCGCCGTCGCCGACGAAGGACCCGGTAAGCGCGTCCTCATAGGAGCCCATCGCGGCCTCGATCGGTATCTCGATCGCCTCGGCGCCGAGGTTGGCGGCGATAGTTCGCGCGTCGGATTGGGTTTCAGTGCTGGAATGCGGCGAGGGCATCACCACGCAACTGACGTTCTCGGCGCCGATCGCGTCGACGGCGAGCAGGGCGACGAGGGCGGAGTCGATTCCGCCGGAGAGCGCCAGGCCGACATGGCGGAAGCCGTTCTTGCGCACGTAGTCGCGCAGCCCGAGCACGAGGGCGCCGTAGACCTCGGCGAGGTCGGACAGGGGCTCGGCGAGGCGGGCCGGCGTCGCCGAGGGGATCTCGCAGAGCAGCAGCTCCTCCTCGAACTGGGCGGCGCGGGCGATGACCTCGCCGCTGGGGTCGACGACGAAGCTGTGCCCGTCGAAGACCAGTTCGTCCTGGCCGCCGACCAGGTTGCAGAAGGCGAGGTAGGTGCCGTAGCCACGGGCGCGAGCGCCGAACATCGCTTCCCGCTCGCGGCCCTTGCCGCGGTGGTAGGGCGAGCCCGAGGGGTTGGCGATCAGGCTCGCGCCTTCGCCCGCCTCGGTCGCCGCCGGCGGTCCCTCCTCCCAGACGTCCTCGCAGACGGTCAGCCCGACCTTCGCCGCGGCGACCTCGATCGTCGCCGGCTCGCGCCCGGGGACGAAGTAGCGCTGCTCGTCGAAGACCGCGTAGTTGGGCAGGCGGTTCTTGCGGTAGATCCCGCGCAGCTCGCCGCGGGAGAGCACGGCGAGCGAGTTGTGGGCACGGCGGAAGTCGCCGCCGCCCTCGACCGGCTCGGCGAAGCCGACCAGGACGACCATCTCGCCGACGTCGCGGGCAAGCTCCTCGACCACCAGCCGATTCGCGGCGACGAAGTGGCGCTTGAGGTAGAGGTCCTCGGCGGGGTAGCCGGGAACGCTGAGCTCGGGGAAGACGACGAGGTCGGCGCGCTGGTCGGCTGCCCGGCCGATCCATTCGGCGATCTTGGCCGCGTTGCCGTCGAGGTCGCCGACGGTGGGATCGATCTGGGCAAGGGCTATGCGCAAGCCGGCCTCCGTGAGTTCACCGGGGAAGTATCCCCGTCCAGGTGTGCGAAGCGCGCCTGGGCTGACTGTAGATTTGACCCGATGCGAGCAAATCCGTGGCTAAGAGCCTTGCTCGCGTCGCTGACGCTCGCTCTCGTTCTCCCCACCGTCGCCCAGGCCGGGGATCAGTGGACCTTCCGCCAGCCGCTCGCCCGTCCCACCGACCGTCCGGACCCCGGCCGCCATTCCTACAGCGTCCCGGAAGCGCCACGCTCGCCTGTCTGCGCCGGCGGCTTCTGTGTGCATTGGGTGTCCGAGGGCATCGACGCTCCAGAGCTGGTCGACCAGAACGGCCTATCTGACGGCGACGGGGTCCCCGACTACGTCGAGC
>DASSXC010000313.1:0-2554 GCA_035704205.1 Solirubrobacterales bacterium
GGGTGAAGGAGTAGAGCGGCGTGCCCTTGAAGGTCAGCTGCTGCCCGCCGTCGGGACGCTTGACCGTGGCGAGCTTGACGTCGAGCTGCGAGGACGCCGACTTCGCCTGCTTCGCCGTGGCCATCGCGGGCTCCCAGATCGAGGTGCACGCACCGGTGCACATGATCTGCCCGCCCTTCTCGACGTCAGCCGTGTAGAGCGTCTTGCCCTGAGAGTCGGCGAGCACGTCGCCCCCGTCGACGTTCTTGACCGACACGACTCCCGAGCCCGTGCTCGCGGTCGCAGCGGTAGCGGTGCCGTTGTTGTCGTTGCTGTTGCCGCAGGCGGCGAGCAGAAGCGCCGCCAGTCCAACCGCAACGAGGGCCGTCAGTGGATCCTTGATCGAGAGTCTCATGCCCTGAACTACGGGTTGGCCGCTCTGCAGGGATTGCCTCAGATGACCGCCGCCGCGCCATCCAATCCCGAAGCGGGCCCCGCGGCGTATAAGGGATGTGGTGTCTTCAGCTCTCTCCGACGAAGCTCTGCTGGCCGGCCTGGCCGCGGGCGACGCGGACGCCGCGACGGCCTTCATCCGGCGCTTCCAGGCGCGGGTCTACGGGCTCGTGGTGACGATCGTTCGCGACGAGGGGATCGCTGAGGATGTGGCGCAGGAGACGTTCGTGCGGGCTTGGAAGCATGCGCGCACCTATGACGCCCGCCGCGGCCGGGTCGCCACCTGGCTGCTGACGATCGCCCGCAACCTCGCCATCGACGTGATTCGCGTGAAGTCCGCCCAGCCGCTCGACCCCGACCAGGTGGAGGACAGGCTGCAGCGAGCGCGCGTCGCCGGCAGCAGCCCCGCCGACCAGGCCGTCCCGCCGGACGAGCGCGAGCGCGTGCGCGGCGCCATCGCCGAGCTGCCGGCCGAACAGCGGCGCGCCCTCTTCCTCGCCGCGTACCTGGGGCGAACCGCCCAGGAGGTCGGCGAGCTCGAGGGCGTCCCGTTGGGAACCGCCAAGACCCGCATCCGAGCCGCGATGCTCAAACTGCGCGATTCACTGGAGACGACGAATGAGGTGTGACGAGACCCGCGAGCTGGCGCCCGAGATCGCACTCGGGATCGCCGACGGCGAGGAGCGCGCCGAGGCCTTGCGGCACCTCTCGACCTGCGCGGAGTGCCGCCGCGCCGTCGAGCGGCTCTCGGGAGTTGCCGACGAGCTGCTCCTCATGGCGCCGGCGGAGGAACCTCCCGCCGGCTTCGAGTCACGCGTCGTGAAGGCAATCGGGCTCGACCAGCCTGAGCCACGCCGCCGCCTGCCGCACTGGCTCAGCCTGCGCTGGCTCGCGCCCCGGCTCGGCCCCGCGCTGGCCGCCGCGGCGGTCACCGCCGTCGTCCTGGTCTCCACCTACAGCAATGATCGCCAGGTCGCCGATCGCTACCGCGACACCCTCGACCGCGCCGGCGGCCAGTCCTTCCAGGCCGAGCGCCTGTCCGACGAGACGGGCGCTCGAGCCGGCGTGGCCTTCGGCTACCAGGGCTCGCCCTCGTGGCTGTTCCTGACCGTCAACCCCGAGCACCGCGCCGACGTGAAGAGCGCGGAGCTCGTGACCAAGGACGGGCGAACGATCACGATCCCGGAGCTGCGTCTGGACCGCAGCGGTACCTGGGGCGGGGCAATTCCGACCGACCTGTACAGCGTGCAATCGGTCCGGCTGCTGGGAAACAGCCCTGGCGACGTTCTGCAGGCCTCATTCCCAGCGGGGCCCGAAGCAGACTGAGCGTGCGGCTAGGCTAGGCCTCCGCTCCGGAGAGGTGACCGAGCGGCTTAAGGTGCACGACTGGAAATCGTGTGGGCGGGTCAACTGCCTCGTGGGTTCGAATCCCACCCTCTCCGCCTCTCGCAGGCCTGCGCAGGGCACGGCAAAGCCCTGCGCCGAGGTCCGACCACGTGCCGACGACAGCACACCCGGCTGGTTGACGAGCTCCTAACTTGATGTCACTCTAGGTAACATCATGTCACCGATGGAGACATGAAAACGGAGACGGAGGTCAGCCGCCCCTATCGCATGGGGGTGCGCGCCGAGGCGGCGGAGGCGACCGTCAGGCGAGTGCTGGACGTTGCGCTGCGGCTGTTCACCGATAACCCCTACAACGACGTCTCGCTGGAGTTGGTCGCGGCCGAGGCGGGGGTCTCCAAGCGGACCGTGCTGCGCCGGTTCGGCTCGAAGGAGGCGCTCTTCGGCGAGGCGATGACGCAAGCCAGGGACGAGATGATCGCCGACCGTCAGGCGGCGCCGCTAGGCGACGTGCCGGGCGCGGTGGCCAACGTCATCGGCAACTACGAGCGCTGGGGGATGAACCGCTTGCGGCTGCTGGAGCAGGAGGATCGCATCCCGCTGATCGCAGAATGGGTGCAGGGTGGGCGTGAGTGGCACTGGGGGTGGGTCGAGCGTGTCTTTGCGCCCCAGCTCAAGGGCATTCGTGGGGCGAAGCGCAGGCGGCGCCTCGCCGCCCTGGTGGTCCTCACCGACGTCTACACGTGGCGGCTGCTGCGCATCGACCAAGGGCTCAGCC
>DASSXC010000314.1:0-4898 GCA_035704205.1 Solirubrobacterales bacterium
CGAGCAGGTGGGCGAACAGATCGAAGCGCTCGAAGGCGTCGATCGCAAGCTGAAGGTGGCGCTCGAAGACGGCGCGGCGCGGCTCGAAGAAGTGATCGCCAGTTGCGAAGAAGCGGTCACCGAATCGATCGCTCCGGCGACGATCCCAACCGAGCCCGAAGAAGAGGAAGAGCCGAAGGAGAAGGAAGGCAAGGAAAAGAAGGAGAAGCCGAAGGACGAAGAAGCCGAAGCTGAAACTCCCTCGCTCCCGCCCCAGGCCAAAGGCGAAGGCAACGGGCTGGAAAAAGGCAACGGCCCGCCGCCCAGCGAAGAAGCTCCGGAAGAACCGCCGGCCGAAAGCCCGTCGGGAGGAGTCAGCCCCGGTGAGCCCGCGGGCAAAGGAGAATGATGGAGGCAGGGACCCTTTCGGGACGCTACGACCTCGGTGACCGGCTCGGCTCGGGCGGCATGTCGAACGTCTACCGGGCCACCGACCTGACCCTCGAGCGCACGGTGGCGGTGAAGATCCTCGCCGAGCACCTCTCCGACGACGAGCGCTTCGTCGCCCGCTTCCGCCGCGAGGCGCTTGCGGTCGCCAAGCTGATCCACCCCAACATCGTCCAGGTCTACGACACCGGCATCGACGAGGGTCGCCACTACATCGTCATGGAGTACGTCGAGGGGCGCTCGGGGGCGCAGATCCTGCAGCGCCAGGGTCCGCTCGATCCCGAGACGGCGGCGGAGGCCGGGGTCCAAGCCTGCGCGGGCCTCGACTACGCGCACCGCCGCGGGATCATCCACCGCGACGTCAAGCCCGGCAACCTGATGGTGGTCGGCGGTCCGGTCGGCGGCGGTCCGATGACGGTCAAGCTGACCGACTTCGGCATCGCCCGGGCCCTCGCCCAGACCCGGATCACGCAGGTCGGCTCGGTGGTCGGCACCGCCGCCTACCTCGCTCCCGAGCAGGTGCGCGGTGAGGAGGCGACGCCGGCAACCGACGTCTACGCGCTCGGCGTCGTCCTCTACCAATTCCTCACCGGGCGACTCCCCCACGAGGGCTCGACCCTCGCCGAGCTGGCGGTGCGCCAGCAGAACGAGCGCCCACTGCCTCCCAGCACCTACAACGAGGCCGTGCCGGAGACCCTTGGCGGAGCGGTGCTGAGGGCGCTGGAGGGAGACCCGGCGCGGCGCTACGCCAGCGCCGACGAGCTCGCCGGCGGGCTCCAGCTTGGCCTCCAGGGCGAGGACGTGACGCTTCCGCTCGACGACGACGGGACGGCGGCGACCAGCGTCCTCGGCGGCGAGGAGGCGACGCGACGCCTGGACCAGACCGAGCGCACCGAGTGGCGGCCGGCGTCGCCGAGTCGTCGCCCGGCTCCTCGAGCGCCACAACCAGCTCCAGCGCTACCGCCAATCGCCCCCCCACCCCCGAAGAAGCGTGGTGCCTTTTCCCGCTTCGCACGCTTCGTGATGGCAGCGGTTGCGCTCGTGCTAATAGCGGCCGCGGTCGCAGCTGGAGTAATTATTGCCACTGATAAGGCCACCGGCGTAAGAGCTACGGAAGTCGCGGGCGACTCTGTGGACAAGGTCGTAGAAGAGTTCAAAGAACTGGTTAAAAAGAACACTGAATAGCTTGCGTGGAGAGGGGTAGGGGGTGCCCTCCAGCGCAGCGGCGTCCGTTTTTCGCCCCAACCACGCCCTCGGACGGCCGCACCCTCACAGGCGAAAAACCCAGCAAGCAGGAGGGCACCCCCTGGCCCTCTCCCTTTGGGACCGCTCAGTGAAGCGCTTGCCAGGGTGCGTTGCCCTGCGAGACCGAGGCTGCGTAAGAGCTGAAAGATCCCAAGCTAATAGCAGCGCGGGCGTGGGTTACCAACTCGTTCAGGTAAGTGAGGTTGTGGAGGCATAGGAGACGTACTGCGGTTAGCTCTTCGGCGCGGGAGAGGTAGCTGAGGTAGTCGCGGTCGTGGTGCTGACAGGCGGGGCAGGGGCAACCGTCCGCGATGGGGTTGTTATCCCCCTCCCAGCCGGCCTTGCGCAGGTCCAGGCGGAAACGATTGTCGGGGTTGGGGACCAGGGCGGTGCCGTGGCGGGCTAGGCGGGTCGGGATTGCGCAGTCGAATATGTCCAGGCCGAGGGCGATGCCGGCGAGCAGGTCGTCTACGTCGCCGATGCCGAGCAGGTGCTTGGGCGCCTCCTCGGGGAGCAGCGGTGCGGTCAGCTCGAGGACACTGCGCATCTCGTCCTTGTCGCGGCCCAGCGTGCCGCCGATCGCGATGCCGTCGACCCCTGCCTCGGAGATGGCCTGTGCCGAGGCGCGGCGCAGGTCCTCGTGGACGCCGCCTTGGACGATGCCGAAGACGGCCTGCCGCGCCGGCCCGTGCTCGCCGTGCCAGTCGAGGCAGCGGTCGAGCCAGCGGTGGGTTCGCTCCATCGAGCGGGCGGTGTAGTCGCGGTCGGCGTGGTAGGGCGTGCACTCGTCGAAGACCAGGGCGATGTCCGATCCCAGCTTCGCCTGCACCTCCATCGAGACCTCGGGGGAGATGAACAGCGACCGCCCGTCCTTATAGGAGCGAAACCGAACCCCCTCCTCGCCGATGGACACGACCGACCCCCGGTCACCCCCGGGTCGCCCCTTCCCCTTCACCTCATCGGCCACCCCACCATGTGCCAGCGAGAACACCTGGAAGCCGCCGGAGTCGGTGATCAGCGCGCCGTCCCACCCCATGAACCCGTGCAGCCCTCCGGCAGCTGCAATCCGATCGGGCCCCGGCGAGACGAACAGGTGGTAAGTGTTGCCGAGGATCAGCTGGTAGCCGATCTCGGCGACCTCCCGAGACTCCAGGCTGCGCACCGTTCCCTTCGTAGCCAACGGGATGAATGCAGGCGTCCGCACCTCCCCATGCGTCGTATGCAGCACCCCCGCCCGTGCTGCCTCGTCGCGCGCCTCGATCTCGAAGCTCAATCTCTGCGAATCCGTACGCATGCCAGCTCAATGGAAGGATTGACACCCCTATAGGGGGCTCAATCCTTCATCTGGCGATCAGGGTATGGCCGGTCATGGCCTCGGGCTGGGCAATGCCGAGGAGCTCGAGGGCGGTCGGGGCCACGTCGGCGAGGATGCCTTGGTCCCTCAGCTGGAGTCCTTCGGTCGTGACGATCAGGGGGACCGGGTTGAGCGAGTGGGCGGTGTTGGGCGAGCCGTCGGGCTCGAGCATGTGGTCGCAGTTGCCGTGGTCGGCGGTGACGATGCAGGCGCCGCCGGTCGCCTCCACGGCGGCGACCACGTCACCGAGGCAACCGTCGACCTCCTCGACCGCCTTCACCGCAGCCGGGATGACCCCCGTGTGGCCGACCATGTCCGGGTTGGCGAAGTTGATGATCCCGAAGCGGTACTCACCGCTCGACCATCGAGTGGTGAAGGCATCGGCGGCGGCGCGAGCGCTCATCTGCGGCCTGTGGTCGTAGGTGGGGACGTCGCGGGGCGAGTCGACCAGGCAGCGCTCCTCCCCCTCCCACTCCTCCTCGCGGCCGCCGTTGAAGAAGTAGGTGACGTGTGCGTACTTCTCGGTCTCGGCGACGTGCAGCTGACGGCCCCCGGCCTCGGAGACGACCTCGGCCAGCGTCGTCTGCGGCCGAGCCTCGGGGAAGGCGACGGGGTAGGGCCAACCCTTGCGGTACTCGGTCATCGTCGTCAGCTCGAGCAGCGGCCCGCTGCGGGGAAACTCGTCGAAGTCGGGGTCGGCCAGGGCGCGGGTCAACTCGCGGGCGCGGTCCGGCCGGAAGTTGACGAAGATCGCCACGTCGCCCTCGGCCACGCCGTCGTAATCACCGATCACGGTCGGTACGACGAACTCGTCCGTTCGATCGTTCGCGTATGACGCCTCGATCGCCTCCGCCGAGCTCGCCGCATGCTGGCCGCGGGCGTGGACGATCGCGTCGTAGGCGAGCTTGATCCGCTCCCAGCGGTTGTCGCGGTCCATCGCGTAGTAGCGGCCGCTGACCGTGGCGACGCGGCCGGCCTGGCGCAGCCAGCGCTCCAGCTCGGCGAGGTAGCCGCGGCCGCCGTGGGGCAGCGTGTCGCGGCCGTCGGCGAAGGCGTGGAAGACGACGTCGGGAACGCCCTCCTGGGAGGCCAGCTCGATCGTCGCCTCGATGTGCTCCCAGCCCGAGTGGACACCGCCGTCGGAGACGAGACCGAGCAGGTGCAGGCGCCCGCGCGGGCTGCGGCGGGCACGATCGCAGGCCGCCAGCAGAGCCTCGTTCTCGAAGAAGCCGCCGTCGGCGATAGCGTCGTCGATCCGCGCCAGGTCCTGCTTGACGACCGCGCCGGCGCCCAGGTTCAGATGACCGACCTCCGAGTTGCCCATCTGCCCGTCGGGGAGACCGACGTCGCCCCCCTGGGCGGACAGTTCGGTGTGGGGAAACTGCGCCCAAAGACGGTCAAAGACTGGAGTGTCGGCTAGAGAGATTGCGTTGCCAGGACCAGGAGGGGCGATCCCCCATCCATCGAGAATGACCAAAGCAACTGGCTGGCTCATGACGAGATCCAGACGTTGCCAGGCAAGGACGCAGGGAGGTCCGACGAGGGGAGCGCACTAGTTAGTGCGTGACCCGAGGAGGCCGACCGAGGACGCCGCATGGCGACGCCTGGGTCCGTCATGCGGCCTCGACGATTGCGGCGAATTCCTCCGGGTCCAGGCTGGCGCCTCCCACGAGGGCACCGTCGATATCCGGCTGCGTCATCAACTCGGCCGCGTTGGCCGGCTTGACCGAGCCGCCGTAGAGGATCCGCACCGCATCGACCGCAGCGCCGCGCTCGCGCAACACGTCGCGGATGAAGGCGCAGACCTCCTGCGCCTGCTCAGGCGTCGCGGTCAGGCCGGTGCCGATCGCCCAGATCGGCTCGTAGGCGACGA
>DASSXC010000315.1:0-9914 GCA_035704205.1 Solirubrobacterales bacterium
ATCCGGGTTCTCGACAGGGAAACGGGCGAGCTGATTCGCCAGCTGGTCCTCGACCCCAGTCGCGACTACCAGCCGATCGGAGGGGGTTGAGGTGTCTACGATGTCCCGCGACATCTGTCTCCGATGTCGCGACACATCACAAGACGGAGAGGGTGGGATTCGAACCCACGAGGCGGGTTAACCCCGCCCACGCGATTTCCAGTCGCGCTCCTTAAGCCACTCGGACACCTCTCCGGGTCCCGCAAAGAGTATTCGCTCGGTTTGGTGAGGGCCTATGCGGCTTCGGCGGCGGCGGGGGAAATGGCCGGCCGTGGCGCGGGAACTTCCAGCGGCATCACGATCGTCTCCTCGGAGGAGACCGGCGCCGGTGCCGCCGGGCGGTGGCCGCGCAGGCGCTCGTGGCTGCAGACGACGTAGCACCACTCCATCAGGCGCATGCGCGAGGCCGGGTCCATCTCCTCGATCGTCGCCCCGACCAGGTACCTGCCCTCGGCCTCGCGGCAGGAGCGGATCTCGATCTGGGCGGCGACCTCGTAAGCCTCGCCGGCGGCGTTCTCCAAGCCGAGCAGCGCGGCGGGGCGCTCGCCCACGGCAACCGGCGCGTCGAGCACCAGGCCGACGCCGGCGGCACTGGCGTCGATCAGGTGCCCACCGATGTGACCACCCGAAGCGAAGCAGTGGGCAGGTGCGTCGCCCTCGAAGCGATAGACCTGGCGCCGCTGCTGGCGCCGGCCGACGGCGACGAGCGTGCGCAGGACGCGCCGCAGCTCGATCAGGCCGAGCAGCGGCACGATCACCGCCGCGATCCCCGGCAGGTCGGGCAGCGGCCCGACGCCGGCGAGGTCGAGCAGGCGCATGAGCGTGCCGCCGGCGAGGACGACCGCGGCGATGATCACCAGGTGCAGCTTGCGCATCGCCGCGATCCCGCCGCCGTCGGCGCCCTGCTTCGGCGTCACCTTGAAGGCGGTGCGACCGGGGCGGAAGATGCAGCGCAGCGCCCGCGTGTAGATCTCCATCGTCAGCAGCTCGTAGTGCGCCGTCTCGCCGATCTTCATGTAGCCGCGGGTCAGGGCGGAGCCGGCGAGCAGGTTGAGGCTGACCGCCGGCAGCCACAGCGCCGCCAGCGCCACGACGCTGACTTTCATCGGCAGCGCGCCGCTCCACAGGACCAGTCCCAGCGTCGCCAGCAGCAGCAGGCGCATCGGCGGCGCCAGGTAGGCGGCGAGGCTGACGAAGTAGGAGAGGCGCTGCAGCGGGCGCAGCTCGCGGGCGCGCAGGGGGGACTCGGGCAGGGTGAAGACGGCGAGGTTGCCGCGCGCCCAGCGGTCGCGCTGCAGCAGGTAGCCGTCGAGGTCGTGCGGGGCGAGTCCCTGGACGAGGACCTCGTCGTGGTAGCGGCTGGTCCAGCCGTGGCGCTGCAGGCGGATCGTCGTGTGGAAGTCCTCGGCGATCGTCTCGGTGGCGACGCCGCCGATCTCGAGCAGCGCCTCGCGCCGCAGCAGTGCCGCCGAGCCGCACCAGTAGGCGGCGCCGTGGCGGTCCTTGCCGGGGCAGACGACGCGGTAGAAGAGCGACTGCTCGTGGCGGCCGACGACGTAGTGCTGGACCGAGTCGTGGTTGAAGAAGTCGTGTGGACTCTGCACGAGGGCGACTTTCTCGTCGTCGAAGTAGCCGACCATTGCGTCGAGCGCGTCGGGCATCGGCACGTGGTCGGCGTCGAGCATCAGCACCAACTCGCCGTCGGTGCGGGGCAGGGCGGCGTTGATGTTGCCGGCCTTGGCGTGCGAGTTGTCGGGGCGGGTCAGGTACTCGGCGCCGGCGATGCGGGCGAGCTCCTCCATCTCCACCCGCCGCCCGTCGTCGAGCAGGTAGGTCGTGTGCGGGTAGGTGAGCGCCCGGCAGCCGGCGAGGGTCGCGGCCACCACCTCGAAAGCCTCGTCGTAGGTGCAGACGTAGACATCCACCTTGCGGCCGGGCGTCAGGGGCGGCCGCACAGCCGCCGGCCGCGACCACGAGTACCAGGCCAGCGTGCCGAGCGCCCAGAAGCCGTAGATCTCGGTGACCAGCAGCATCGCGAAGGCGACCGGGTTGGCCCCTTCGCCGCTCCAGCCGACGCGCCAGGTCAGGTAGCCGACCCCCCAAAGCAGCGCACAGATCGCGAACAGCCGCAGGGGCACCGGATGGCGGTCGAAGAACCGCCCAATTCGGGTCTGCTCGCTGCTTTGCACGCCACTCCATCGGCGCTCGGAGCGCTCGCCTTGAGCCCTGAAAACAAGCCGGTTCCCACAATCAGCCGCCGCAGGCTGCCGCTACGTAGAATTCCGCTCAGTCGAGTCCCCGGAGGGGTGCCGGAGTGGTTGAACGGGGCAGTCTCGAAAACTGTTGGCGTCGCAAGGCGCTCGTGGGTTCGAATCCCACCCCCTCCGCTGCAGATGAGTTTGAGTGGGCGTCCCGCTGAATCGAAGCCGATCCCCTCGCGGGCCGCGATCTTGGCGTGGGCGGGACGGATGCTGTTCACGATCGTGGTCACCGTGATACCTGCGATCGCCTTCGTGGCGACGTGGTTCCTCGTCGGCGGCAAGGCCAGCGAGCGTTACTTCGAGCTGGTCGCACAGATCATCCCGATCCTCTTGCTCACCCTGGCCGTCGAGCAGCGCTATTTCGCCCGCAGGCGGAGATTCCCCTTCCCGCCGACTCTGCCAGAGCCATCACCGCCTGAGGAGAACTGGCGCAAATTGCTGCGCGTGTACTCGTTCCTGGCCCACGCCTATGCGCTGTTGCTTCTCGCCATCTTGGCTTTGGGGGAGTTCACCGCGCTCCAGGTCGTCGCCGGGGGCGAGTCGACTCATCAGGACCTTCGGACGACCGCCGGAAGCCTGGCGGCGGGGTTTACCGCCCTGGTGCTCTCGACCTTCAGCGGCAGCGGCCGTTCGCCCGACGACGCGCGCTGATTCGCTCAACCCTGCTCGGCGGTCACCAGCCGCAGGCCGACGTCCAGCTCGGCCTGGGTGCGCAGGTGGCCGTTGCGTTCGTCCCAGCGGCCGCTCTCCAGGTCGGCGCTCAGTCTCGCTAGGCCGTGCTCGATTTCGTCCTGGGGCATGTGGTGCCAGGACGAGCTGGCGCGGCGGACGTTCGGGTCGAGGTGCATCTCCGGGCGGTCCCAGATGGCGAGCCAGAAGCCGTCGGTGCAGCGGCTGGGAATCGGCACCGGCTCGACCGTCGCGTCGGGGAGCATCGCCGCCAGCTCGTCGATCGGCAGCATCACGCGCTCGTGGAAGTCGAGTATCCGCGGGAAGTAGTCGCGAGCCATCCACAGCTCGGTCGGCGGGGTGGGGGTGAAGGTGAGGACGAGCACGCGCCGCCGCGCCACCCGGACCATCTCGGCCAGCCCCGCCCTCGCGTCGCTCCAGTGGTGGACCGTGATCAGCGCCATGGCCGCGTCGAAGCTGCCGTCCTCGAACGGCAGTTCCTCGGCGAAGGCCTCGACCACGGGCGCCGCCCCAGAGGGCCGCTGCTCGATCATCGTCCGCGAGGGCTCGACCGCCGTGACGTCCCGCTCGGGCGGCTCGTAGGAGCCGCTGCCGGCGCCGACGTTGAGCACGCTGCGAGCGTCGCCCAGCGCCGCCTCGAGCTGCGCCGCGATCCGCGGGTCGGGGCGGCGGACGGCGCTGTAGCCAAGGCCCATCCGGTCGTAGGCGAGCTCGGTCACGGCTCGACTATATGGGTGCGCTCGCCCGACCGATCGCGCCGTCAGCCTGCCGACCCGCCCAGCGCCGCCGCCCGCGCGAGCAGGAGCCCCCGCTCCCGCTCGTTCTCGGTCATCGCCGCCGCCCGCTCGAACTCCGCCCGCGCCTCCTCGTTGCGATCGAGTTTGGCGAGCAGGTCGGCGCGGACGCTGCGCAGCAGGTGGTAGCGACCGAGTGAGCCCTCGGCGGCCAGCGCTTCGACCAGCTCCAGACCTGCCTCCGGCCCGAAGGCCATCGAGATCGCCACGGCGCGGTTCAGCTCGACGACGGGGGAGGGGGTGAGCTGGGCGAGGGCGTCGTAGAGCGCCGCGATCCGCTCCCAGTCGGTCTCCCCGGCGCTGCGCGCCCGCGCATGACAGGCGGCGATCGCGGCCTGGACCGTGTAGGGGCCGAAGGCGCCGCGACTGAGTCTTTCCGCCTTCTCGAGAGCCGCCAGCCCGCGCCGCACCAGCAACGGGTCCCAGCGTGCCCGGTTCTGCTCGAGCAGCAGCACCGGCTCCCCGGAAGGGCCGATCCGCGCCCTCGCTCGCGAGGCCTGGATCTCCATCAGTGCCACCAGGCCGTGGACCTCGGGCTGCTTCGGCGCCAGGCCGGCGAGCACGCGACCGAGGCGCAGGGCCTCCTCGCAGAGGTCGAGCCGCATCCAGCTCTCGCCAGCGGTCGCCGCGTAGCCCTCGTTGAAGACGAGGTAGATCACCTCCAGGACCGACGGCAGACGCTCGTCGAGCTGCTCGCCCTGCGGCACCTCGAAGGGCGCGTGGGCCTCCTTCAGCGTGCGCTTCGCCCGCACGATCCGCTGCGCCACGGTCGACTCCGAGACGAGGAACGCACGGGCGATCTCCTCGGTGCTCAGCCCGCCCGGCAAACGCAGGGTCAGCGCCACCCGCGCCTCGGTGGAGAGCAGCGGGTGGCAGCAGGTGAAGATCAGGCTGAGCAGGTCGTCGTCGAGGTCGCCGAGGGTGTCCTCGTGCTCCTCCGCATCCATCGCCATCCGCATCCCCGCCTCGTGGGCAAGCTGCTCGCGCCGGTCCTCGAAGCGCTTGCCGCGTCGGGCCAGGTCGATCGCGCGGTTCTTGGCGGTGGCCATGAGCCAGGCGCCCGGGTTGTCCGGGACGCCCGACTCCGGCCACCGCTCCAGCGCCGCCACCAGCGCGTCCTGCGCCAGGTCCTCGGCGAGGCCGACGTCGCCGCACATCCGCGCCAGGCCGGCGATCAGGCGCGCCGACTCGATCCGCCAGACGGCTTCGATGGCCCGGCCGGTGTCGCCGCCGCCACCGCTCACGTCTGCTCAGGCGGAATTGCTCCGCGCGAGCGGGTGTTCAGCGCCGTGGACCGGTCTCGCACTCGAGTGAGTAGCCCCAGCCCGGCCCGCCGTCGCAGTGGTCGCGGTCGTCGCCACCGTAGAGCTTGTCGGCGCTGGAGCCGCCGTAGAGCTGGTCTTCGCCGCCTTCGCCGTGGCAGCCGTCCTGCCCCGGTCCCATGATGCAGACGTCGCGGCCGGGGCCTCCCCAGCAGCCGTCGCTGCCGGCCCCGTGTTTGCAGTAGTCGTCCCCGGCGCCGCCGACGCAGTCGCTGTTCCGCTCGCCGGTGATGCAGATGTCGTCCCCGGGCCCGCCGACGCAGCGGTTGCGCCGCGCTCCTTCGGAGTAGCAGGTGTCACGCTCGCCGTTTCCGATGAACTTGTCCGAGCCGTCGCCGAGGTAGACGGTGAGCGGCAGGGGAAGGCGGTCCTCCACCTCGACGAAGTCCCCGGAGGGGCCCATGTCGACCTCGATCGAGCCGGCGCCGCGCAGGGAGCAGATCGCCAGGTGATGGCGCTCCAGGCGGCAGTCGGCGGCGGAGGAGTCGGCAAGGACGCCGCGGACGACCAGGTGCGACCCGTTCATGCTCAACCTCAGGTGCGACCCCGAAGTGGGGCCGCGGACGACGACTTTCCCCTCGGGGAGGGCCGTTGCGCCGCCGAGAGCAAGCAGCAGAACGAAGACGCACACGCCGGCGAACCCTGCCCGGTAGATGCGCCGACCGATTCTCCTGGGGGAATCGTGGCTCAAAATCAGGGGCACCTTAGACGACCGCGCAGATCCATCCTCTATTAATCGGCCGCAATTTGCGCACCTTTAGGGTGCTTTTAGTTACGCCGTAGGCGTGGCTCAGATCTCGACGAGGCCCCGGGAGAGGGCGCAGCGGACCAGCTCGGCGCGGCTCGTGACGCCCAGCTTCTGCTGGATATGGGCACGGTGCGTCTCCACCGTGCGCACGCTGATGAAGAGCTTCTCGGCGATCTCGGCGTTGGTGTGGCCGAGGGCGATCAGGCGCAGCACATCGGTCTCGCGCTCGCTCAGATCGGTCACGTCCGCCCCTCCATGCCCACCGATCCTAGTCCCCTGAGCGGCATATACCACTCCCGTTCCTTGACAATTCCATACTCGTATGTTTATCCTGGCTCTCGTCGTTTGGGAACGCGAGTGTTAGTCCAGGGAACGGGCTTGTTTAGCAAAAAATCTGATCTACCCCCGATCTGACGGAGTCTGGTTTCTAGAGTCCTTCGGCACCAAGGAGGATTCAGATACCCCGCAGGTACCCAGCAGCGCTTCGCCGTCAGGTGATCGAGCTAGCTCGATCAGGCACCAAAGTCGCACAGCTCGCCACCACCTTCGGGATGAGCGACACCACCATCTACGTCTGGCTCAAGCAGGACAAGGTTGACCGTGGTGAGATCGCCGGGCTGAGCACCGAGGAGGCCTCGACCTTGCCGCCGCCAAGCGCCGGATCAAGCAGTTGGAGACCGAACTGGCGGTCTCGCGCAAGGTCAATGAGGTATTCCTCGGGGGAGACCTCCCCCCAAAAGGCTCTTCCCGGTGATCGACTCCCTGATCGGGCAGGGGATAAACGTGCGCCACGCCTGCCGAGTGCTCGGCGTCTCGGAGTCGGGCTACTACGCCTGGAAGGACCGGCCAGACCCGCCACGTACTCTGCGACGGATCTGGCTGGCCGGCGAGATCGCCGACGTCCACAAGGCCTCCGGCGGCACCTACGGCTACATGCGGGTGACAGCGGAGCTGCGCCACGGGCGCGAGATCGTCGTCGGCCACAACACCGTCGGCAAGATCATGAGCGAGCTGGGAATCAAGGGGCTGCCGACGCGGCGGCTGCCAAAGGGGGCGCGAATGGCGCAGGTCACCTCCTTGGACCTCGTTCGCCGCGTCTGTCGCCGCGACGGACCCAACCAGCTGTGGATGACCGACATCACCGAGCACCCGACGAGGGAGGGCAAGGTCTACTGCTGCGTCGTCCTCGATGCCTTTTCGCGGCTCGTCGTCGGCTGGTTGGTCGATAGCACTCAGACGACGGTCCTGGTGACCAATGCGCTTGGCATGGCCACCAGCCGCCGCGACGGCCAGTTCGACCTCTATGACGTGCGGGTGAACGGCGGCTTCGCCTCCCAGAACCAGCCGCCTCCCGCACCGCCCTGCGAAGGCGAGTCCTGCCAGAGCCCACCGCACTCTCCCACGCACCCGACCCCCGCGAGCGCTGTCTTCGAAGGCGGCGGGAACCTCGCCCCCCGAGCCAGGTGCGCGAAGGGCAGGAAGCGAGTCGTGCAGAAAGGCAAGGCGCGTTGCCTGAAAAGCAAAAAGCAAAGGCGAGCCAAGCGCCATCATGAGAGGGCAAAGCGCGGCTGGTGAATGCGGGCGCAGTGTGGTGGCAAAACGGATGGGCAAGCGCGATCGGTAAGACTCCCGCTTCTTGAAGGAGCCCAGCCGCATGTACAGGAACGCGATGGTCGTCTGCCGGCCGGCGGTTGCGGCGTGGGGGCGGCTCGAGGTCGAGGGGCTTGACGCTCTGCCCGTATCGGGACCGGCGCTCGTCGTCGGCAACCACGACAGCCATTGGGACCCGATCGCTGTCGGCGTGGCGGCGATACGGCGGCGGCAGATCAAGGCGCTGGCCAAATCGACGCTCTGGGACATACGGGGGCTGAGTCCGGTCCTCGACGGCATGGGGCAGATCCCGATCGAGCGGGGCGCCGGTGATGCGGGTGCCCTGTCGCGGGCGATCGAGGAGCTGCGCGCGGGTGCCTGCATCGGTGTCTTCCCGGAAGGCACCCGCTCGCGCGGCAAGGTGCTGCGGGCGCGCAGCGGGCTCGGCCGCCTCGCTCTCGAGGTCCCGGAGGCGAAGCTGGTCTGTGTCGCGATCGAGGGGACCTCGGACATGACCGGCTTCCCGCGGCGTCCGCGGCTGCGCACCCGCTTCTTCGAGCCCGCCGGCGGTCAGGCGCAGCCTGGCGAGGAGCCGGGTGAGATCGCCGCGCGTCTCCTCGCCGAGATCCGCGAGCTGGTCCCGCCCTCGATCTCCTTCCGCAAGCGCTCTCAGGCCGTCGCGGCGGAGTCGACCGGCGCCACGTAGGTCCGCTTGCCCACCCGCACGCCGATCGCTCTGGTGCGGGAGAGGTCGAGGGCGGCGCTGAGCACCGCGTCGGAGTCCTCGCCCCAGCGGTAGCGGAAGGAGCCGGCCGACTGCCGGACGCCGTTGGGGCCGCGCACGAAGACCCGGCAGAGGGTTCCCGAGGGCGCTCCCTTCACATACATGTGGATCTCGGTGCCGTAGGCGTGCGGCTCGAGGGTGGCGTCGATCTGCAGGCCGGGGGGGAGCGATCGGAAGGCGACGTGCTGCTCGGGGGTGGAGCTGCCGCCGCCCGGAAGCACGAAGATCGCCAGCACCGCGGCGGCAACCGCCGCGGTGGCGCCGCTCAAGGCAAGGCCGAGGCGCAGCCTGCGCCGCCGCTGGGAGCGCCGCTCGGCCCGGATCGTCGCCGCGACCCGATCGGCAAGCGCGGGCGGCGGCGCCGGCGCGGTGTCGAAGTGCTCCGGGTCGGCCAGGGGCAGCAGCCGGGCGACGCCGGCGAGCGAGTCGAGCTCCGTGCGGCAGGCGCGGCAGCCCTCCAGGTGCGCCTCGAGCGCCGCACGCTCTTGCCCGGGCAGCCGGCCGAGCGCGTGGGCACCCAGCGACTCACGCCACTCGCGGCAGCTCTCAGTCGTCATAGCCGATCTCCTCCAGCGCGACCCGCAGCGCCCGCAGGCCGTAGTAGACGCGGCTCTTCACCGTGCCCTCGGGCACGCCCAGCTCGGTGGCGACCTCGGCGTAGGGGCGGCCGCGGTAGTAGGTCTCGACCAAGACGCGGCGATGCTGGTCGCCGATCCGTCGCATCGCCTCCTCGACCTGCCAGGACAGCAGCGCCTCCTCGAAGGGCTCGACGGCGGGCTCGATTCCGCCCTCGGCGACCGGCGGGCGGGAGGAGCGCGCCCGGCCCAGGTCGATCACGACGTTGCGCAGGATCGCGAACAGCCAGGTGCGCAGCGAGCCGATCTGCGGATCGAAGCGAGCCCCGGCGCGCCAGGCCCGCAGGAAGGTCTCCTGGACCGCCTCCTCGGCCAGCCCGGAGTCCCCCAGCGAGCGCATCGCAAACCCGTAGAGCTCGCCGGCGTGTGCGGCATACGCCTCACGAACGTCCCGTTCGTCGCTCAGCGCGCCGGGCGGCATGTCACACGACGCTTGTGGCGGCGGGGAAAAGCACGGCTGCCCGACATACGGACAGCCGCTGAACCGGGTTCAGGCTCGGGCGGCGCCTATTCGAGTTTGCCGATCTTGAAGATTTTGGTGCCGCAGTCGGGGCAGACGCCTTGAATCGCCGGGCGACCGTTTTTCATCGTCACCTGTTTGGCGTCTTTGATCTCGACCTTCTTGCGCTCTTTGACGCAGTAACCCTCGGGCATCGGGTCTCCTTTCGCTGCCGGTTCTCGGCATGGCTCGCGTCAGACGCGAGATGGATTGCGGCGAATGTAACGCAGGCCGGGGACGGCCTTCAGGCACAAATGTGCTGATCAGCACAAGCGCCTATTCGTTTCCTTCGGCGCCTTCTCTTGCTTTCTGGAGCAGGTCCGGCAGCTTTTCGCTGCTCACGCCGCCGCTGGCGGCCCCGTTCGTCGAGCCCGTAGCGCCGTTCTTCCCGGTCTTCGGCTTGGCTTCCGGCTGGGATTCGGGTTCTTGTTCGGGGGCGGTTTCCGGTTGGACTTCGGGCGTCGATTCGGTTGGCGGGCTTGCCGTGGCCGCGCTGCCTTCGCCGATCTGCGCTTCGAGCTGCTGCTGCAGCGCCTGCAGGTCGCTCTCGCT
>DASSXC010000316.1:0-4065 GCA_035704205.1 Solirubrobacterales bacterium
ACGTCCATGCGGATGGCGCCCTGGTGCTCCTTCTGCCAGTTCACGAGCGCGTGGTCGACGTCCTGCACCTTGGCGCCGTCGAAGACCGGCGTGGCGACGTACACGCGCGCGTTGCCGCCGTTGGCCTCCTTGACGGCCTCCTTGTAGGCGTCGGAGCCGTCGTCGTACCAGCCGTTGGCGGCCACCCACCCGAGGTGGGTCTCGAGAATCTGGCCGATGTTCATCCGGCTCGGGACGCCGAGCGGGTTGAGGATCACGTCGACCGGGGTCCCGTCCTCGAGGAACGGCATGTCCTCCTCGGGCACGATCTTGGAGATCACGCCCTTGTTGCCGTGGCGGCCGGCGAGCTTGTCGCCCTCCGCGATCTTGCGCTTGGTCGCGACGAACACGCGCACGAGGCTGTTGACCCCGGGAGCGAGGTCGTCGCCGGCGTCGCGGTCGAAGGTGACCACGTCGATCACCACGCCGCCCTCACCGTGCGGGACCTTGAGCGAGGTGTCGCGGACCTCGCGCGCCTTCTCCTTGAAGATCGCGCGGATCAGCTTCTCCTCGGCCGTCAGCTCGGTCTCGCCCTTCGGCGTCACCTTGCCGACCAGCAGGTCGCCCGAGACGACCTCGGCGCCGACGCGGACGATGCCGCGCTCGTCGAGGTTGCGCAGGCTCTCCTCGGAGCGGTTCGGGATGTCGCGGGTGATCTCCTCGTCGCCGAGCTTCGTCGTCCGGGCGTCGATCTCGTACTCCTCGATGTGGATCGAGGTCAGCTCGTCGTCCTTGAACAGGCGGCTCGAGAGGATGATCGCGTCCTCGAAGTTGTAGCCCTCCCAGGACATGAAGGCGACCAGGCAGTTCTTGCCGAGCGCGATCTCGCCGCCAGCGGTCGATGAGCCGTCGGCGAGCACGGCGCCCGCCTTGACCTTCTGGCCAACCGAGACGCTCGGGGTCTGATGGATGATCGTCCCCTGGTTCGAGCGCATGAACTTGTTCAGCTCGTACTCGTCCTTCTTCTGGCCGTGGTTGACGACAATCCGCTCGGCGTCGACGTAGACGATCTCGCCGTCGTTCTCCGCCAGGATGACGTCGCCGGTGTCGACCGCGGCGCGGCGCTCCATCCCGGTGCCGATCAGCGGCGGCTCCGGTTTGAGCAGCGGCACGGCCTGGCGCTGCATGTTCGAGCCCATCAGGGCGCGGTTGGCGTCGTCGTGCTCGAGGAAGGGGATCAGCGCCGTCGCCACCGACCAGATCTGGGTCGGCGAGACGTCCATCAGCTCGACTTCCTTGGGCAGCGCGGTGGCGTACTCCTGCTCGCCGGCGCGCACCAGCACCTGCGGGCCCTTCAGTTTTTTCGTCGCTGGATCGACCTCGGCGTTCGCCTGGGCGATCACCTTGTCCTCCTCCTGGGTGGCGTCGAGGTGGACGATCTTGTCGCTGACCACGCCGTCCTTGACCAACAGGTACGGGGTCGTGACGAAGCCGTGCTCGGACACCTGGGCGTAGGAGGAGAGCGAGCCGATCAGGCCGATGTTCGGGCCCTCGGGGGTCTCGATCGGGCACATCCGGCCGTAGTGGGTCGGGTGGACGTCGCGGACCTCGATCGGGGCCCGCTCACGGGTCAGTCCGCCCGCGCCGAGCGCCGAGAGGCGGCGACGGTGGGTCAGTCCGGCCAGCGAGTTGGTCTGGTCCATGAACTGCGAGAGCTGCGAGGAGCCGAAGAACTCCTTCAGCGCCGCGACCACCGGGCGGATGTTGATGATCGTCTGCGGGGTGATCGCGTCGGCGTCTTCGGTGGTGAGCCGCTCGCGGACGACGCGCTCCATCCGGTAGAGGCCGATGCGGAAGGCCTCCTGGATCAGCTCGCCGACCGTGCGCAGGCGGCGGTTGCCGAAGTGCTCGTACTCGTCGAGGTGCTCGGCGACGGGCTCGCGCGGGTAGGTGATCGCCTCGGCGGCATAGTCTTTGATCGGGTGCTCCTCGTCGATCTCCTCGGGGATCCCGAGCAGCTTCGGCAGGCTCACCAGCTCCTTGATCAGGGCGATGATGTCGTCGTGGGTGAGGACCCGGTTGTCGAGGTCGATGTCGAGATCGAGCCGGGCGTTGAGCTTGTAGCGGCCGACCCTGGTCAGGTCGTAGCGCTTGGGGTCGAAGAAGAGCTGCTCGAGCAGCGCTTTGGCGGCGTCGACCGAGGGTGGCTCGCCCGGACGCTGCTTTTTGAACAGCTCGATCAGGGCGCCTTCTTCGGTGCGGGTCGCCTCGGTGTCGGCCTCGATCGTGTGCCGCAGGTAGACCGAGTTGTCGAACATCTTGAGGATCTGCTCGTCCTCGACGTAGCCCATCGCGCGCAGCAGCACCGTCACCGGCAGTTTGCGCTTGCGGTCGATGCGGACGAAGACTTTGCCTTTTTTGTCGACTTCGAGCTCCAGCCAGGAGCCACGGGCCGGCATCAGGTTGGCGATGAAGACCTGTTTTTCAGGGTCCTTGGGCGCCATCACGTAGGCGCCGGGGGAACGCACGAGCTGGGTGACGACGACACGCTCGGTGCCGTTGATGATGAAGGTGCCGCGGTCGGTCATCCACGGGAAGTCGCCCATGAAGACAGCCTGCTCACGGATCTCGCCGGTCTCCTTGTTCTGGAAGGCGACGGTCGCCGTCAGCGGCCGTGAATACGTCATGTCCTTCTCGCGGCACTCCTCGATCGAGTGCGGCGGATCCTCGAATTTGTACTCGCCAAAGACGATGGCGAGGTTCCCCGTGTAGTCCTCGATCGGGGATATGTCGTCAATCGTCTCTCGCAGCCCGCCCGCCTTGGGATCCGTCAGCTCTTCGAAGGAGCGACGTTGGATATCGATCAGGTGGGGGACTTCGAGGGGATTCTGTAGTCGGGAGAAACTCCTACGGGTTACGGGGGCAGCGTTGGAACGTGCCAAAGTCGGCGACTCCTCAGACGGTCAGAGGGACGTGGATACAGCGCAGATATGGGCAGGGGGTGACAACAGGCGCGCGACCACGGAAAATAACACACGGCCACGCTCGGCGGACGGCTCGGCCGTGCCCACGGCCGAAATTCCGCATTGTAGCGCGTTATTTGAGCTCGACGGTCGCGCCAGCCTCCTCGAGTTCCCCTTTGATCTTTTCGGCTTCGTCGCGGTCGATGCCCTCTTTGATCGCTTTCGGAGCCTCGTCGACGATCGCCTTGGCCTCTTTGAGACCGAGCCCGGTGGCGGCGCGGACGACCTTGATCACCGGCACTTTCTGGCCGCCGACCTCGGTCAGCACGACGTCGACCGTGGAGGCCTCCTCGCCGCCTCCGTCGCCATCGCCAGCCGGGGCGCCGGCAGCGGCCGGTGCGGCCGCGGCGACCGCCGTGGCGGAAACGCCGAACTCCTCCTCGAGCGCTTTGATCCGCTCGGAGAGCTCGAGCACCGAGATGCCTTTCAGCTCCTCGATCCAATCCTCGGTTGAAATCTTGGTTGCCATTACGCGTCTTTCTCCTTTTGTTCTTGAAGCTGCTGAAGTTGGTTTGCGAGGCCGGAGACCATCGAGCCGAGGCCGCGGACAAGGCCGGTGAGAGGACTGGCGACGACGCCGGCGAGCTGGCCGTCGAGCACTTCGCGGGCCGGCAGGCGGGCGATCGACTTGAACTTCTCTTCGTCCAGGGCCATGTCGGCCATGAAACCGCCCTTGAAGGTGAGGACCTCGTGCTCCTTGTTGAAGGTCGAGATCGCCTTGGCGGCCTGCGCGGTGTCGCCGCGGACGAAGGTCAGCGCGGTCGGGCCCTGCAGGAACTCGGCGAGGCGCTCCTCGCCGACCTGCTCGGCCGCCCGTTTGGTCAGGCGGTTCTTGACGACGCGGAAGCTGGCATCGGCCTCGCGCAGCTTGCCGCGCAGTTCAGCCGCCTGGGGGACCGTGATGCCCCGGTAGTCGACCGCGAAGATCGCCTCAGCGCCCTCTATCTGGGCGGCGATCTCCTCGATTGCTTGTGCCTTTTCGTCTCTGTTCATCGTTCGCCTGCACCGGGCTTCTGGGCAGTGCCCGCCGGTGGTCTCGGGGTCGCGCGGCGGGGGAGTCTAC
>DASSXC010000317.1:0-2021 GCA_035704205.1 Solirubrobacterales bacterium
CGGGAAGGCTTGGCAGATCCTGCTGATGCTGGCCGAGGCCGGCGGCCGCCTGGTGTCGCACGATACGTTCCGGGCGAGGCTGTGGCCCAACATCGTGGTCGAGGACCGCACGCTCACCGTCCATATGTCGACCCTTCGCAAGGCGCTGGGCGACGGCTCGGCCAGCCTGATCGACACGGTGTCGCGCGAGGGCTATCGCTTGGCCGCGCCGGTCCGCGTGCTGCCGGAGGCCGGCCCGCAGGCCGAGGGCGCGCCGCCGATCGCCACCGCCAAGACGCTGGCCGTGCGGCCCTTCTCGACGCCCGAATTGGCCGAGGCCGACAGCTATCTCGGCGTCGGCATCGCCGACGCCGTGACCACGGCGCTGAGCGGCGTGCCCGGCGTCACCATCTCGCCAGTCGACGCCGTCGAGGACCTGGCCGGCGCCCGCTCGCTCGGCGTGGAACACCTGCTGGAAGGCTCGGTCCAGCGCAGCGCCGAGCGCCTGCGCGTGGAAGTACGCCTGATCGAAGTGGCGAGTGGCCGCACCGAATGGAGCGAGCGTTTCGAGCAGGCCCCGATGGACCCGTCGGCCTTGCAGGACGCCATCGCCGCGCGCGTCGCCACGTCGCTGCCGCAGTCGACGTCGGCCGCCGACGAGGACGTGCAGAGCTATCGCCCGCGGGCGGCCGAGGCCTACTTCCTGCAGCTCGAGGCGCGCGCCCACCTGAAACCGTTCACGCGGCTGCCGCTGATCAAGGCGCTCACCCTGTTCGAACAGGCGCTGGTGCTCGATCCCGACTACGCCATGGCGCATGCCGGGCTCGCCTCGACCTACCTGCTGATGGCATCGACGGCGATGCTGCGGCCATTGCAGGTCGACGAGGCTATGCCGATGGCGCGCCGCCATGCCCAGCGGGCGATCGCCCTCGACGACGGGCTGGCCGAGGCCTGGGCGGCGCTCGGCCGCGTGAAGATGGAATACGACTGGGACTGGGACGGTGCCGAGGCCGATCTCGCGCATGCGGTCGCCCTCAATTCCAGCTCGGTCGAGGCGCTCGGCACCTTCGGTCAGTTCCTGAGCGCGATGGGCCGCCATGACGAGGCGATCGAGGCCATGGAGCAGGCGCGCCGGCTCGATCCGCGCAGCGTCGAGACCTTGCAGCATCTGGCCATCGTCTACTGGATGGCGGGCCACGCCGAGCGGGCACTCGAGGCGGTGGGCGAAAGCCTGAAGGTCCTGCCGGCTTCGACCCGTGCGCACTACGGGCGCATGATGATCCTCGACCAGCTCGGCCGGCGCGACGAGGCGATGACCGAGCGTCTCACCACCTTGCGCGGCCTCAGCGTTGCCGAGGGCCTGGCCGAGCATGTCGAGGCGCTGGCCCGCACCAAGGGCTGGCGCGAGGCGATGATCGTCTGGATCGGCCTGCTCGAGCGCACCAACCGCTGGGAAGGCGCCGCCCAGCAATGGGTGGTTGTCGGCGAGCTGGGACGCGCCCTCGACGCGCTCGAGCACTGCGTCAGGGCGCGGACGACGTACCTCTGCTTCACCGCCCAGAACCCGTGCTTCCGGCCGCTCCATGGCGACCCGCGCTTCGAGCAGATCCTTCGAACGCTGAAGCTCGATGGACGCGCAAAGGGCGAATCCTGACGAATTCCTGACGGCCGCGGGGCCAATGGCCCTGATTGGCATAGACTCCCCGTCTCCCTGAAAGCCTGCGTCCGCCTGCGACTTCTGCTCCCCCGAGCCCGCGGACCGTGTCATTATTGCAGCGGGGATATGCGGCTGTGAGAGGCGGCCGTCTCAATTTGGGGACTTAATGCTTGTCCAGGCGTCTCAGGCCTATGGCCGTCTGGTCGACCTGACGACGGACGGCGTGGCCGCCCGCGAGCGCATCGACTATTGGCGCGACGCGGTGCTGCGGCGCACGCGGCCGGAGCTGCCGGAACGCGGGCAGCCGTTCCAGGCCCACCTGCGGCGCATCGTGCTGGCCGAGGTCGAGCTCATCGAGCATGCCGCCGGCTCGGTGGTCTCCGGG
>DASSXC010000318.1:0-10622 GCA_035704205.1 Solirubrobacterales bacterium
AGGCGATCCAGGACACGCAGGGCTCCGAGGTTTCGCAGCGCATATCCCTGTCGCATTCCCGCCGGCCGGAAGTCGATCGCGGTGCAGGGTGGACAGAGAACACTCGGGTGGACGCCATCGCGACTCAGGCCGGCGTGGGGAACCCCCGGCTCGACCATCTGGCGCCAGTAATTCCAGAGCGGCAGCGCTCGGTTCTCGGCCAAACCGGCGATCTCAGCGTTGAACCGCGCGACCCGCAGCGAGAATGGCTGCCTTGCTCGGGGCGGGATCGTGCTGATCACCGGGATGGTTCCCGCACTGGACACGAGCCGGACGACTCGAGCGAGATCGAGGCGGAACTGAACCGCGGTGATCTCCTCCAGGTCATTGGTTCCAAACATGATCAGTGCCACCGATGGGTGGAGCAACAGCAGTTCGCAGCTGACGGCTGGCAGCCCCTGGCACTCCGGGAAGGATTCGCGTGGCGAAAGGGCGTCGGCCGCCCGCCATCCTCCGACCGCGGCTACACCCAGGCGCGAGTAGCTGTTGCTCACCCCGCACCGGACTTCCTCAGAGCCCCTTGGCACAGCGGTCCGCCCGAAGAACCCAAGCGTCCCGCGCAGCTCGTCCCATTGGCCCAGCTGGGGCGGAGAGCACGCCAGCGCCTGGAGGAACGATGGCGATGCGGTGATGCTGTCGCCGATCTTGGCGACGACCCCCGGATGATTTCCGAGTCGTTCTCCGCGGCTTGCAACCTTCTCGAGGTGCCTGGTGACGACCGGACCAAGCGTTGGCGCGACGGGCAGATCCTGCCATTCGGTGGCACCGGACTCAGAGCTGAAGATAGAGCCGAACGCAAGCAGGGCCAAGGCCATGAGGACAGCTTTCATCGGCAAGCGTTCTCTGCGAAGGTGCACCATCGACTCTGCGTACCTTAGGTCAGCGGAATCCCTTCGACGTGATTCGCTCTATCCGGCCAGGCTCGGCTCTCTATCGTTGAGGGTATGCCTGCTGCTCCTGAGTTCGACGAGTTCGAGTCCCTGGTCGTCGACGCGATCGATCGGCTGCCGGTTGAATTCCAAGAGGTATTGGCGAACGTCGCGGTCGTGGTATCCGACCTGGGAGATGAGGTGCATGCATACGGCCAGTACTTCGGAGACGGCGTCGCACGTGAAAGCTACGAGGATCGAATCGTCATCTACCGTGACACGCTGGAGCGTGACTTCGGCCATGACCGTGATCTGCTTGCCCGCCAGGTCGAGCAGACTCTGCGTCACGAGCTCGCCCATCACCTCGGCTGGGATGAGCGAGGAACGGGAAGCCTAGGTCTATGACTGAGCCAGCGCCTACCACCGACGCGCCGCATCGAACTTGAGTGGGACCAAAGGTGAGGCTGCTGAGGGAGCGCAGTCTTGCCCCGAAATTTGCCAGTTGGCCAATGCTAGGGTCGTAGAGCGCAGTTTCGCTGCGCCTAAACAATCGAGAGGCGGTCCCTTGGATTCTGTCGGATATGAGCTATGTACTCCCGAGGGCGGCAAGGGTGGTGGCGTTCGCGCGACTCGTGGCTTTCGAGTGGGCGAGACGGTGATGGTCGGGGTGCTCGAAGGCGAGGTCGCCCGCAATGACTCCCATGCCACCCAAGTAAGTCGCACCAAATGGGCCAGGCATGGCGGGCTTGGCCCCAAGGTAAATCACTCGTGCAGTCCGAACTGCGGCGTTGAGCTGAACGAGACGGGCGCCTGTAACTTCGTGGCGCGGAGGTCGATTTCCAACGGTGAGGAGATCACCTTCGACTACGCGATGCGCAACTACTCGATCGAGCATTTTCCGGGCGGCTGCCTCTGCGGTGCGAGTATCTGCCGCGGATCGGTAACCGGCTGGAAGGATCTCCCAGCCGAACGCAAGGCCGCCTACGAGGGATTGGTCGCGCCTTACCTGCTCGAGATCGATCGCGAGCTGGCTGGGTCGCCCGCCTGAGCGCAGCCGCCGTCCTTTCCGGCCGTTCCCTCTGGTAGCTGCACAAAGGGAACGGCCGGAAGCTCGAGAGCGTTGATGGTCTGTCTACCTGCCTACGGTGACGTTCACCTTGGCTTCAGGCGGCAGGATCTTGCCGGGCTTGGGGTTCTGCTTGATCACCTTGCCCAGTTTGCCCTTGCGGTGGCGGATCTTGCCGACCCTGCAGTCGGCTTGACGTAGCGCACCCTTGCTGCGTTTCAACGTCTTGCCCTTTACTTTCGGGACGACACAGCCTTCGTAGGCGAATCGATCGCTGCTGACCGTGGCGCTGGTTCCGGCCAGGGTGGTCGCGGTGACGTCAATCGAACCGAGGGTCGTGCTGGGCGGGGCGACGGCGGTGATCTGGGTATCCGAATTGACGGTGAAGCCAGTTGCGGGCGCAGACCCGAACTTGACCGCGCTTGCTCCGCCGAGGTTCGTACCGGTGATCGTGACAGCGGTGCCGCCGGCAATCGAGCCCCAGGCCGGACTGACCGAGGTTATGGCCGGAGCTGGCTGAACTTCGGCACTGAGCGCGATCTCCTGCCCGTCCGTGGTTCCGCTCGGCGCCACGGTCGAACCGTCGAAGGGGGGCGGGAAGATAAAGCCGTAGCTTGCGCCTGGAACGGATGCGACGCCGATCGTGTCGGTGTCTTTCGTCGGATCGATCCCAATCAGGTCACCGGCATGAATCGGCAGATTCGCGTTGAACGTCTGGACCCCGGTCCCGGAAGGCGTCGCCCCGCCACTGGTGCCGACGGCAGCGTAGGCTCCCGAGCCGTTGGGTCGGAGTACACGCAGGTAGAACGGACCACCTTCGGCACCCTGTACGCGCCAGCGTACGATCGCACCAGTTGCCGGCGACACCAGGTTGGCGCCTTTCTCGGGCAGCGCGGTGTTGAAAAGCGTCTCCACCTGCCCAAAGGGGGTTGGTGAAGAGCCGGGCGGTAGAACACTTCCGACGGTTATCGTCGACGCCTGGGCCGAACCGGCGACCAGCAGTGCTAAAACGCCGGTGGTGATGAGGCTAAGCCGAACTCGCCTCGATATCTGTGATCCACTGCCTGAATCAGCGCAGCCCACAGTGTGGTGTCGGACTCGACACTTCATTCCCTGCCTCCTTGATGTCGTCTGCTCCCGGCGCCTCCCTGGTCACCAAGAAGCTCTTTCGTGTCACTAACACACACACGACCTGATGTTGCGGTCGACCACGACAAGCTTTTCCGCGGTCACGGATTTCGCGCAGTGATCCCGACGGGTCCGTCAGCCGGCCGGTTCAGCCCACACCGTCGATCGGGTGCTCGCGGGTAGCGTCCAGCACGACCGTGCCGCCAACCTCGATGCGGCCGTCCCTCAGCGGTCTGCAGAGGAGGACGGAGCCATGCCCCTGGTGCACGGTGATCGGGCGGCCGAGTCGAGCGCAGAGGCCAATCGCCGCAGAGCCGGTTGCCTCGTCCTCGGCGATTCCCACCTCGGGCACGAAGGAGCGGGCCCGGATCGTTCCCGCCGCCGCGTCGATCCAGGACCAGAGGTAGGCGTTCTCGACCTGCTCAGAGGCGGCAACCGCCCGGACGTCAGCGGGCGAATCGAGCTGGCGATACTCAAACGGCGGCGCCCACTCGGCCTGGGCAGCGATAAAGGTCACATGGTCCTCCTGCCGCACCTCGACCTCGCCGGCGGGCAGCCGCACGGTCTTCGGTGACGACCCTTCCCGGTCCAGCAGCCAGGCAGCTCCGACGGTCGGGTGCCCGGCAAAGGGGAGCTCGACCGTCGGGGTGTAAATCCGCAGCTGTCCACTGGCTCGGTCATCGACGAAGACCGTCTCGCTGAAGCCGAGCTCGGCCGCAACGCCCTGCCGCGCGGAATCCGGCACCAGCTCGCCGTCGAGGAAGGCGCCGAGCGGATTCCCCCACTCGCTGTCCTCGTTGACGAAGACGCGCAGGACGTTCAGAGTCGGCACGGCTCGATCATAGAATCGAGTTGCTTCGTGTCCGTTCACCAACGAGAGGAGTCGATGTGTCGGTTGAAGATCTGAAGCGAAGGTGGGCGCGCCGCGTTCCCGCGCTCTTGGCTGTCCTATGCGTAGGCGTGGCGGGAGTCGCCTGGGCCGGTTGCGGGAGCGACGACAGCGAGAAGAGCACCAGCGAAGCGCAGGAGCGGGTGGAACAGGGCGTCGAAGAAGCGAAGCAGGGGATCGAAAAGGGCAAGGAAGAAGTGAAGAAGGGATTCGAAAAGGCGGAAGAGGAAGTCAAGGGCGGCGTCAGCGGCGGCTCCAAGGAGGCCCAGAAGGGGATCGAACGCGCCCAGGAAGAAGCGAAGCAGGGGATCGAAGAGGGCAAGCAGGAAGCGGAACGGGGAATCGAAGAAGCCGAAGATCGCGTGAAGGAATACGCGCCATAAGGGCGGCGTAGCTCAATCGGCGCCCGCCGGGGCCAACCGGCTCCGGCGGGGTGCGCTGGTCAACTAGCGAACCGTGCAGTCGCGGGTCAGCGTGGTGACTATCTGCTTGCCACCGGCGAAGGTGAACGTCCCTCGGGTGAAGGAGAAAATCGCCCCTGGAAAGCCGGACGGCGCGGCGCAGCGGGCGCTGAGGAAGCTGTAGCGCTGGCCACGGTAGGTGTACCTGCGGTTGAAGACCAGCGAGACGTCGGTGACGTAGCCGAGGTCGGACGCGAGCCGGGGGATGCGGGCCGAGAGCACGGTGCCGAACTTGCCCTGGGCCGGGTGGCGAATCCTGAAGGTGAGCACGACGGTCACCTCAACCGGTTCGGATCCGTGGATGTGCAAAAGAATGGCCGGACGCCCGTGGGTGCGGCCATTGAAGGCGAGCATCTGTCCGTGGACGGGGAACGGCTCCCGGTCGGGGAACTCGACGTTGGCGACGAACTGGCCGCGGCCGACGAGGGCGTCACGGCAGCGGCCGAGCGCCGTCGACGGGTCAGTCGACTCGAGCAGGCCCGGGCTGCAGGTGGGCAGGCCCTTGGTCTGGATCTGGCCGTAGCGATTGACCTCGAAGGAGATCCGACGAAGCTGCGGTGGGCGAGATCCATCGGCGGTTTTGATCGACGTGTTCAGCCTGACGGTCACCGGCACGTCGCGTTCGCGGGGAAGGGAGCGAGGCGTGAATCCCCCGTCGAAGCGGACGAACAATCCACCGTTCCCGGAGATCTCGCCACGGGCGATCGCGGCACCCAAAAGAGCGGCGATGAGCAGCGTCCCTATGAGCGCGAGGCGCCTCGTACCCATGGAGAAAGTCTATTCCGGCGTTGCAACCGGTTAGAGGGGCTTGGATTAAGGCTCCGGGCTAGAGTCCGGGCATGCAGAGGGGGGACCGCTCAGTCGATCTGTCCGCCGGTGACGAGTTCGCCGGCTACCGGATCGAGCAGAGCCTTGGCCGCGGCGGCATGGGCGTCCTCTACCTGGCGGTCGAGCCGGGCCTGGAGCGCCGCGTCGCGCTGAAGCTGATCGCGCCGGAGGCGGCGTCCGACCAGGTCTTCGCCAGGCGCTTTTCCGAGGAGTCGAAGATCGCCGCTTCGATCGAGCATCCCAACGTGGTGCCGATCTACGCAGCGGGTGAAGAGGACGGCATCCCGTTCATCGCGATGCGCTACGTCTCGGGGTCGGACCTTGGCCGCCGCCTCTCGCGCGAGGGACGGCTCGATCCGGCGGCCGCGGCGGCGCTGATCGCCCAGGTCGGCAACGGGCTCGACGCGATCCACGCCGCTGGCCTGGTCCACCGCGACGTCAAGCCCGCCAACGTCCTGCTCGGCGACAGCGGCGGCGGGGACCACGCCTACATCACCGACTTCGGCGTCGCCCGCAACGTCTCCACCGAGTCGGGCCTGACCCAGACCGGGCGCTTCGTCGGCACGCTCGACTACGTCGCCCCGGAGCAGATCTCCGGTGGCGCCGTCGACGCACGCACCGACGTCTACGCCCTCGGCTGCCTGCTCTTCAAGCTCTTGACCGGCGAGGTTCCCTACCCTCGTGACGGTGAGGCGGCGCGGCTGTACGCGCACCTCAACGACCCGCCGCCGGCGCCGTCGCTGCACGCGACCGCGGTGCCGATGGCGCTCGACGACGTCGTCATCCGCGCGATGTCGAAGACGCCCGAGGATCGCTATCCCTCGGCCGGCGACCTCGGTCGGGCAGCGGTCGCCGCGCTGAGTGGATCCAGCCCGGAGTTGCCAGAGCGCACGGTGGCGACCGGGGCGGCGGCGACGAGGACGGCGGAGACGACGGCAGGGGCGGCCGGTCCGCCTGACGCGCCGACCGCCTCTACCCGGCGGCTCAAACCGGAGAACGACACGAGGGCCGGGAGACGGCGCAGCGGCGCTCTCATCGGAGCCGCAGGACTGGTCGCGATCGTGGGGATCGTCGTCGCCGCGATCGCCCTTGGCGGGGGCGGTGGGGACGGCGGGGCAACCGATTCAACCGCCGCGCAAACGGCGGGCGCGGGGTCGAAGCCCGTCAAAGCCGACATCCAGCCCAAGCCGTTGACCGAGTCGCAGCTGATCGCCAAGGCCGATGGGATCTGCGCGGACAGCCAGCGTCGCTACCTCGAAGTCCGCGATCTCGAAAGCGAGTACTCGACTGACGTCCCCTACGCGGAATCCCTCGTTCGAACCGCCCGGGTGCGGGCTCGGGAGCTGCGCCAGCTGAAGCCGCCGCCACGACTCGCCGGTTCCTACGGTGAATATGTCGAGGCCCAGGAACGGGTCTACGCGACGGACAGGCAGGCGCTGGCTGCGGCAAGGGACGGTGACGTCGCGGGGGTCGAAGCGGCGCGCGACCGTCGCGACGCCGAGGATGGCCTGCGCGAAAAGCTGGCCGAGGAGATCGGTTTCACCGTCTGCAGCGTTCCCCAGAGCTGAAAGCCACCGAAGCGCCTGTGATCAAGACGATGGGGGAGTGGGCGGGCCGATCGCCTGGCCCGGCCAGTACGGCCACTCCTCGAACTCGCGGCAGCGGCCGTCGGCAGCGAAGCGGATGATCCATAGGTCCCGGTACTCGGCCCCGCTCGCATAGGCGACCTCGATGCGCGCCACCGCCGTCGTGCCCTCGACCGCGACGAGCTCCCAGCTCATTTCGAACTCCTCCTCGGGGCCGACTCGCTCTCGCTCCCACAGCGTCCCGATCTCGGCGATCCCCCGCGCCGGCTCCCTGTACGGAGACATCCGATAGGAGGCGTCTTCGGTGAAGAGCGTGGTGAGGAGGCCGACGCCAGCGGTCCGCCAGGCCCGTTCGTACGCTGTGATCCAAGCCTCGACTCTCGCCCGGTCGATCATGGCGCGAGCCCTCAGTCGCTGTCCTTGCCGCCCGGCCGCGTCACTTTTTCGGCACGCTGGCGAACTTCTTCGACAGCCTCGCGGGTGGTGGCCAGCGCCTCGTCGGTCACGGCCGAGAGGCCCTCGCTGGGCTTGCCGCCGACGATGTCGCGGAAGGCGTTCTTGAAGCGCTCGGTGTGGCGGTCGGGCTTGAAGCGCTCTTCGGCCTTGGCCTGCTTCCCGGGGTTCCCCTCGCCGTAGCGCCGTCGTCCCCAGGGGGAGCCGGGCTTGCCGATCCGCAGGGCGCCGTAGAGCGCGATCGGGAAGACGAAGAAGCCAATCGCGCCGTGCAGGACGCGCTGCTTGGCGAAGCAGATCGCGACCAGGGCGAAGACGAAGGCGGCGCCGAGGATGCTGATGATCGTCTCCTCGAAGGAGCCGGTTTCGAAGCTGAACGGGCTGAAGCCGAGCAGGATCAGCATCATTCCCGCGGCGGCGATCACCGTCGCGTCGATCGAGGCGCGACCCTCCTCCGCCCAGTAGACGTCGTCCAGGTACACCCAAAGGGCGAACTCGTCGATCGTCAGCCCCGCGCCGACGCCGAAGAGGAAGGCGCAGATTTCCGCGTAGGGACTCTCCCCCAGGGCGGAGATGCCGAGCGTGCCGGCGATCATCATCGTGACGATCCCGAAGACCAGGTGGTGGAGATGGACGCCGCCGTCGCTGACCACGCTGCCGGGCCACCACGGCACCCGCGGGCTGCGCATCAAGCGGGTGCTCATGCGGATGAAGGCGAAGGAGAGGATGAAGCCGACCAGGACCAGGAAGAGGCCCTGTTTTTCGTCGGCGAGGATCTGGTCGTTCCAGAAGTCGCTGAGGATCGATGCGGTGATCATCATGCGGGCGGGGACGAGTGTAGACGCGGGCTCGTGCCATCCCTGTCGGCGATCAGATCGAGCGAGAGCAGCACCGCCGCGACCGCGTAGAAGGGGGTCAACAGGATGTTGGTCGCGGTGTCGGTGAGCCACTCGGCGACCAGCGACTCGCCGAGCAGGTCATGGCTCATGTGGGTGGCGACGCTGGTCGCGACGTCGCTGAAGACCTCGATCGGGAAGAGGATTGCCAACACCAACCAGAAGTGTCCGCGGACCAATCGGTAGCTGCGGGACAGGGCACCAAGAACGCCCCGGTGCTCTATCTCGACCACCGGGGCGGCGAGGCCGAGGTAGACGAAGACAAGGATGCCGGGAATGACGAAGGTGAGGGTGCCGAGGGCCACCAGGACGCCGAAGATCAGGTCGACGGCGATCAGGGTCCCGTAGCCGATCATCCCGGCCACTTCGCGCAGCGACGGTGGCTCGCCGCCGTGTGGATGAGTCAGGGCGATTGCCACCGCACCCGTGTAGAAGATCTCGCCCAGCAGGCCGGTCGTGACCAGCAGCATCAGGGCGAGGACGGCGCCGAATATCTCCAGGCCGCTGCCAAGGTCGAGGTCCGTCGCCTCGACGTGCACGGGGATTGCGTGGATCAGGCCAAGCGGAACGAAGACGAAGCAGGCAAGCGGCAGCAACGTCCCCGCCCAGGCGAAGTAAGTGCGGACGATCCGCCTATAGAGGGAAAGGACAGTCATGCCGCGGTCGAGGTTGCACTTTCCCGCCATATAGGCGGGTAAGTGCGATCTCGATTCACCGGCGCCGTCCCGAGGGGCGGCGGCCGCGCTCCTCGAGCTTCGAGCGCGAGGACTGCGAGGCCGGTACGCGCTTCACATCACGCAGGTCCGGGACGAGCATTTCCTCGGCGCACTGGCGGTGCCAGTGGTGATGTTCGGTACCGCCCAACCGCAGGACGTACTGGACGACGGTGTGCTCGGTGCCGATCGGGATGTCGCCGTGGCAGCCGGGGCAGCGGTAGAGCTTCTGCCCGAAGCTGCGGATCAGCCAGACCTCGTTGCCTTCGTCGTCGCGCCCGCGCAGGCTCCAGCGTTTGCTGGGGAGACCCGCGCCCTGGCTCATCGCTTCGAGAGCCAGGCGAAGCCGGCGGCCATCGCCACGTTGGCGACCCCGGCGAGGCGCAGGGCGGCCCTGGCTCCGGGCCGGTTGAGCGCCGGTGACTCGGCCCAGATCGCGTCGGTTGCGATCTCGGTGCCGCGCAGCCAGGCCAGCGCCCACCAGTCGCGCTGCTCGCCGCGTCGCTCCGCGATCAGGTGCGCGGCGGCGAAGGTGAGCCAGATCGGGCCGCAGCGGCGCAACAGGTGCACCGCATCGGGGGACGGCTCGTCATGCCCGAAGAACCCCGTCAGCATCTGTCGCGGCGCCGCGATCGAGGCGCTGCCGAGCAGCAGATCGAAGGCGATCATGTTGCGGTTGGTGATGCGAAGGGCCTGCTCAAGGGTCATTTCAGTCTCCATCCAACCAGATCGGGAGGGAATCGGAAGGGAAAGCATCCGAACCGGCGAAATGGACCGCCGTGACCAAGACCGCGACCAAATCCCCTCAGCTCAAAAGCTTGTCCGAGTACATACAGGAGCGCTTCGACGAGTTCTCGCGCTCGCAGAAAGACGTCGCCCGCTACATCGTCGACCATCTCGACGAGGCTGCCTTCCTCACCGCCGAGGAGCTGGCCAGGAGAGCGAGCACCTCCTCATCGACGGTGGTGCGCTTCTCCCAGTCCCTCGGCTTCGAGGGCTATCCGGAGCTTCAGCAGGCGGCGATCGAGGAGTACCGCAACGCCACCGTGTCCGGCAGCGGCACCGGCAGCGGCGGGGCGGCGCTCTTCTCCTTCGATCACTCGGAGCTGGAGGGTTCGCTCAGCGCCGACTACTCGAACCTGGAGGAAACCGCGCGCAATCTCACCCGCGAGCAGGTCGACGGCGCCGTCGCCGCCTTGGCGGAAGCGCAACGGGTCGTGATCGTCGGCGTCGACCAGATGGCCTTCTTCGCCAGCTACCTGCGCCACATCCTCAGCCTGCTCGACATCCGCGCCGAAATCGTCGCCAGCACCGGCGGCGAGTCCTTGCAGCGGCTTGGCCGGATCGACGAGGAAACCCTGGTCATCGTGCTTTCCTGCGGTCGCGCACACCCACTGCTGCTGCGGGCGATGAAGCTGGCTCTGCACCGGCGAGCCCGTACCCTGGCGATCTCCGACGCCTCGATGTCCGAGGTCGGCGAGCACGCCGAACAGACCCTCTACTTCTCCTCCAACAGCCCGTCCTTCGCGCGCTCCAACACCGCTCTGATGGCGCTGGTCCAGGCCTTGGCGCACGGGGTGTACGCCAAGGACGAGGCCGCGTACCGCGACCGGATCCGCGCTTACAAGCTGAAGTAGCGGCAGCGCGGCTGTGGCCGCGGGGAACGTCAACTTCAACGGCAGCGACGAAGGGGC
>DASSXC010000319.1:0-2498 GCA_035704205.1 Solirubrobacterales bacterium
GCCTGACGGCGCCCTCCAGCCCCATCGGACCGAGATGGGCACTCGGCCAAGCAACGGTCAACAGCGGCTCGTGCAGGCTGCCGCCGGTCATCGCCTGCGCACCCAGCCCGTAGCCGCGCCGCAGGATCACCGCGATCAGCGGCACGCGCAGGGCGGCGCCGGCGATCAGCAGCCGCGAAGCGTGGCGGACCAGTCCCGTCGCCTCGGCGTCCGGTCCGACCATCATCCCCGGCGTATCGACCAGCGAGACGATCGGCAGCCCGAACGAGTCGCAGAGCTGCAGGAAGCGCGCCGCCTTGTCGGCGGCGTCGCTGGTGATCGCGCCGGCCATGTGGCGGGTGTCGTTGGCGATGAAGCCGAGTGGGTGCCCCCCGATCCGGCCCAGCGCGGTGACCATCTCCGGCGCGAAGCGCTCGCGCAGCACGGTGACCGAGTCGGCATCGGCGAGCGTCTCGATCACCGGCACCACCGGATAGGCGCGACGCTCGCGCTCGGGCACGACCTCGCGAAGCACTGCCTGATCGGGCTCGTCCCCCGGTGCGGTCGACCCCTGGAAGTAGGCGAGCAGGCGCTTGGTGGCCGCCGTCGCTGCCGCCTCGTCGGCGACGGCCAAATCGACCACGCCGTTTTGCTCCTGCATCGCCAGCGGCCCGACCTCGTCGGGATCGACCTTGCCCAGACCCCCGCCCTCGATCATCGCCGGGCCGCCCATGCCCAGCGAGATGTTCTCGGTGGCGACGATCAGATCGGAGCAGCCGGCGAGCACGGCGTTGCCGGCGAAGCAGCGGCCCGCTACGACGGCGATCCGCGGCACCAGCCCGGACAGGCGAGCCCAGAGCGCGAAGGCGCGGGTGTCGAGCGCCGAGACGACCGGGTAGTCGGTGTCCCCCGGACGGCCGCCGCCTCCCTCCGCGAAGAGCACCGCCGGCAAGCGCATCCGCTCGATCAACTCGAAGAGGCGGTCCTTCTTGCGATGGCCGAGCGCCCCCTGCGTACCGGCCAGCACCGTGTAGTCGTAGGAGAGCACCGCGCAGCCGCCACGCTCACCGAAGAGCTCTCCGTTGATCCGCGCGGTCCCGCCCACCAGTCCATCGGCAGGAGTCCGCTCGATCAGATCGTCGAGCTCCCGCCGTCCCCTCTGAGCGGCGATCGCGAAGCGGCCGTACTCGACGAAGGAACCGGAGTCGACCAGGTCCTCGATGTTCTCCCGCGCGGTGCGGCCGCCGGCCTCGTGGCGCCGCTGGACCGCCTCGGGCCTTGCCGCGTCCCCGGTCAGCGCGGCGCGCCGCCGCAGCTCGGCGAGATCGTCCGGCTCGGCTCCTTCACCCCTCTCCCCCTCTGACACGGGGCGGATGTTCCCAGACCTTGCCGTCCCTCGCGATCCGCGATAAACGCCTAAGTACGGACTATAAAGAAAAACTTAATGCATTCGAGCCTATGTCTGCATAAGGATCGCGGGCATGTCGATGAGGATCGCCTCCTACAACGTCGAGAACATGTTCCAGCGGCCACGGGCCTTCTTCGATCCGAGCACTGGAAAAGCCCGCGACGAGATGCTCGAGGCGTACGTCCAGCTGACCCTGCTGCTGGAGAAGGACGCATATGAGGCGGACGATCGCACCAAGATCCTCGAACACCTGGAAACGCTGGAAATCGACCGCGAAGACCAGAGCGACTACGCGGTGCTGCGCAAGATTCGCGGGAAGCTGCTCCGCAGACCCGAGGACGAAGACGAACCGGTCGAGGTGGTCGCGAAAGGGCGGGCGGACTGGGTCGGCTGGGTCGAGCTGGAGAAGGAGGCGATCGACTCCGTCGCGACCGAGAACACCGCCGCGATCATCGCCGAGGTCGATCCGGACGTGCTCGCCGTGGTCGAGGCGGAGGACCGGATGACGTTGGTGCGCTTCAACGAATACGTCCTGCCGAAGGCCACCAAGTGGCGGTTCGCCCACGCGCGGCTCATCGAGGGCAACGACGAGCGGGGCATCGACGTCGGCGTGATGAGCAAGGGCGGCTTCCCGATCGGCCAGGCGCACAGCCACGTCGACGACGAGAACCACTGGGGCACGATCTTCAGCCGCGACTGCGCCGAGTACGAGATCCCGACGCTCAGCGGCGAAAGGCTCCTGCTGATGGTCAATCACTTCAAGTCGCAGATCGGCGGGGGCGGGCCGAAGCGCAGGGACCAGGCCCAGCGAGTCGCCGAAATCTACGCCGCGCGACGCAGGGAAGGCTGGGAATCGATCGTGATCGCCGGCGATCTCAACGACACGCCCGAGAGCTGGCCGCTCGTATCGCTGATCGGCAAGACCGACCTGAAGGACGCCGGGGACCACGAGGACTTCGACTGGGGCGGCAGCACGGACACCCATAAGAGAGGCAAACGATTCGACTACCTGCTGCTCTCCCCCGCCCTCTTCAAGGCGTTCGTGGCGGGTGGCGTGAACCGCCGGGGAATCTGGAATCCGGCCAACCTGGGAGACGACGAAAAAATGTTG